>DALYHR010000078.1:0-8478 GCA_031970775.1 Burkholderiaceae bacterium
GCTACTTCTTCAGCAACGGCATGGACCCGGAATACACCGTGCTCGGCCGCGTCGCCCGCCGCATCTGGGCGGTGGCGATGAAGGAGAAATACGGCGCCAACGAACGCAGCCAGAAGCTGAAATATCACATCCAGACTTCGGGCCGCAGCCTGCACGCGCAGGAGATTCAGTTCAACGACATCCGCACCACGCTGCAAGCGCTGATCGCGATCTACGACAACTGCAACTCGCTACACACCAACGCCTTTGATGAGGCGATCACCACGCCGACCGAAGAATCGGTGCGCCGTGCGATGGCGATCCAGCTGATCATCAACCGCGAGTGGGGGCTGGCGAAGAACGAAAACCCGAGCCAGGGCGCCTTCATCATCGACGAGCTGACCGAGCTGGTGGAAGAAGCGGTGCTGGCCGAGTTCGAGAAGATCGCCGACCGCGGCGGCGTGCTCGGCGCGATGGAGACGGGCTACCAGCGCAGCAAGATTCAGGAAGAGTCGATGCACTACGAGATGCTCAAACACACCGGCGAGTACCCGATCATCGGCGTCAACACCTTCCGCAACCCGAAGGGTGACCCGGTGCCGGAGTCGATCGAGCTGGCCCGCTCGACCGAGGAAGAAAAGCAGAGCCAGCTCAGCCGCCTCGCCGACTTCCACGCCCGCAACGCCACCCAAGCCCCGCTGCAACTCGCCCGCCTGCAACAGGCGGTGATCGACAACCGCAACGTCTTCGAGGTGCTGATGGACGCCGTGCGCCACTGCTCACTCGGCCAGATCAGCAACGCGCTGTTCGAGGTCGGCGGGCAGTACCGGCGCTCGATGTAAGCGCTCTTCGCGACAAGCAAAAAGCCGGCTCGAAGCCGGCTTTTTCATGGGATGGCGAACGAACCGACTCAGGCCAGCGCCTGACGGATTTCGGCGAAGGTGCTGGCGATTTCGCCGGCGTCGATAGCACGGCCGAGCTGACGCTCGATCTGGGTTTGCGAGATCACGCCGCGGATGCGGGCCGGGGCATCGACCGAGGCCTTTTGCACCACCAGCAAGTGGCGGCGACCGACGTTCTTGAGCGTAGCGATCACCTTGCCGACGGTGGAGTGCTGGCACAGATCGTCGTAGTCGACCGCGTCCAGCGTCGACAGACCAGACATCACGTCCGACACCTGGAGCTCGTCGTAGCGCACACCGCGCTGAGCGATCACCTGCATCGGGCGATCGCCTTCAAGGTCGGTCGAGGTGATCAGACCTTCGACGCAGGGCATCGTTTCGACCACGAACAGCAGTCGCACACCCTGATAGATCATGGTCTGCTTGGCCTGGTTCAGCGACATGCCGGGCTGGATGGTGGCGGCCTTGATCTTGGTCAGATCGGTCATCACTTCGACACCGGGCGACTCCAGCGTCACGACGGTGCTGAGCAGCGGCTGGGCCTGGGCGATGCAAGTGCCCTCGGGAAAACGGAACGATTGCAGGACCGAATGGTTCATGGGTAGTCTCCACTGAAGATGGCTAAGGATTCGCGGCCTGGCGCCGACTGAGGGCGAGGCGACAGGCTAACTTACAAGTTCATGACTCGCAACGCCATTGGGGTTTCAACGTGCAAGAGCTGTTGATGCAGGCAGGAAACCTGCCCCCACGTATGATGCGCGCCCTTTTCGCCACCCCTGTTGACCCCGATGACCGCCTGCCCGCGCCCCCGTTTCTGTGCCATCGACTTCGGCACCTCCAACTCCGCCATCGCGATTGCGCAGGATCCGGCTCAGGGGGCAGGCATGGCACTGGTTGCCGTGGAGAACAACCACGTCACGCTGCCCACGGCGGCGTTCTATCTGGCTGAAGGCCCGGGGTTGCAGCATTTGCCGCGCAAGGTGGGGCGCGCTGCCATCGCGGCCTATGTCGAAGGCACCGAAGGCCGGCTGATGCGCTCGATGAAGAGCGTGCTGGGCTCCAGCCTGATGGATCAGCCCACCGATATCGGTGCCGGTCGCACCATCCGCTTTCAGGAGGTGATCGGCAGCTTTCTGAGGCACCTGAAGGATCTGGCCGAACGTCAGCATGGCGGACCGATCGATCAGGTGGTGATGGGCCGGCCGGTGCACTTTGTCGACGACGACCCGGTGCGGGATTCTCAGGCGCAATCGGCTCTGGAGGACGCCGCCCGGGCGGTCGGCTTTGGCGAGATCCGCTTCCAGTACGAGCCGCTGGCGGCCGCCTTCCACTACGAAGCCGGCATCGAGAGCGAACAGCGCGTACTGGTGGCTGATATCGGCGGCGGCACCTCGGACTTCTCGGTGGTGCGAGTCGGGCCACAGCGCCGCGCCCTGCCCGACAGGCGTGAGGACGTGCTGGCCAACCACGGCCTGCATATCGCCGGCACCGACTTCGACCGCCGCATCGAACTGGCCGGCATCCTGCGCGAACTGGGCTACGGCGCGCTCGGCCCGAGCCGTCAGGGGCAGCCGCCGCGTGAGGTGCCGAGCCGGGTCTATTTCGATCTGGCCACCTGGCACCTGATCAACCCGCTGTATCGCCCGCAACGCCTGGCCGAACTGCGCGCCATGAAAGGCGACTATGCCGACGAGCGGCATCACACCCGACTGATGCGCGTGCTGGGCGATCAGCTTGGCCACGATCTGATCGGCCGGGCCGAACAAGCCAAGATCGAGTTGGCCCAGGGCGGTCAGACCACGATCGATCTCGGGCTGGTCGAGCGGGGGCTGAGGCTGTCGATGGAAGCCGCGCAGGCAGACAACGCATTGCGGGAGGATCTGGAACGCATCGTCGGCGCGGCCGCCGAGACGCTGACCCGGGCAGGGGTCGGACCGCATCAGATTGACGCGATCTACTTCACCGGCGGGTCAACCGGCCTGCGGCCGCTGACCCGGGCGCTGGAAGCGCTGTGCCCGCAGGCACGTGCCGTGCATGGCGAACGGCTGGCCAGCGTGGCCACCGGCCTGGGGATCGATGCGCGACGCTGCTTCGGCTGATCGGCGAGCCCCTCGGGTCAGGGCTGCTGCTCGATAGAGCCAGCGCTGCCCGGGTCCGGATCATCGTCCCGGTGGGAGGCGAGACGACGGGAGAGGATCTCGTCGAGCTCCTTGCACGAGGGCGCGCAGACCATCTGAACCTTGCCGACGATCTGCCGGCTTTTCATCATTGAACGCGGGCGGTGCTTGCCGCACAGCAGACAGGACATCGTCCCGCCGACGAAGGCTCCGCGACCCCCGAACGGCGAGCCTGGGGCCTTGGTCTTGTAGCGCAACCCATCCGGCTCGATTTGGGTCTTTTCGTCTTCGTCGTGTGTCATGGGGCTCCACCACACTGCGGGCCACGGCGGCCTCACCCGCGAGTGTGCACCTCATCCGGGGTGGATGTCTGAACAGTGTTCAGCTTTCCTGAAGCAGCCGTGCAATCAGCGCATCAAGTTGTGCGAAATCCGGTTCACCGACGTAGCGCTTGACGATTTCACCTCGCTTATTGACCAGGAAGGTGGTCGGCGTCAGCTGCACCTGACCCCATTGCTGAGCCAGTTCGCCCTTGTCGTCGTAGCTGACCCAGAACGGCAACTGGCGCGACTGCACGAAGTGCCCGATGTAAGTCAGGTTGTCGTGCTTCATCGCCACAGCCAGGGTTTCAAGGCCCTTGGGATGAAACTTTTGATAGGTCTCGACCAGCTTCGGAATTTCCTTGACGCAGGTCGAACAGGTCGTCGCCCAGAAATTGACCAGCATGACCTTGCCATGCAGGTCGCTGGAGGACTGGACGCGACCGTCGATCAGCCGGTAATTCAGCTCGGGAGCCTTTTCCCGATCGTTCGGGTTGAGCGCCGCGATGATCGCCAGGATCAGCACGACGACCGCGACGGCAATGCCGCCGGTTCGGAGCAGCTTCAGATTCATGGGGCGTCAGGGCTTGATGGGAGCGGGGAGTGTACGTCGCACCCGGCGCCGCAAGCGGTCCGCGGCGGCGCTCCCCACCTGAAGATGGGGCCGGATGCCTTAGCATCCGCAGCTTGGTCCGCACACCCCCTGCATCATGAGTCAGCCCCTCCTCGTGCGCGGTTACGAAGTCGTGATCGGCTTCGAGACCCACGCCCAGCTCTCCACCCACTCGAAGATCTTCTCGGGCGCCTCGACACGCTTTGGCGCCGAGCCCAACACCCAGGCCTGCGCGGTCGATCTGGCCCTGCCCGGCTCGCTGCCGGTGATGAACCGGGGTGCGGTCGAGCGCGCCATCCAGTTCGGTCTGGCCGTCGGCGCGCGCATCGCGCCGATGTCGATCTTCGCCCGCAAGAATTACTTCTACCCCGATCTGCCCAAGGGCTATCAGATCAGCCAGTTCGAGATCCCGGTGGTTCAGGGCGGCGGCATCGAGTTCTATGTCGACGGCGAGAAGCACCGCATCAACCTGACCCGCGCTCACCTCGAAGAAGACGCCGGCAAGTCGCTGCACGAGGACTTCCACGGCATGAGCGGCATCGATCTGAACCGCGCCGGCACGCCGCTGCTGGAGATCGTCTCCGAGCCGGAACTGCGCTCCAGCAAGCAGGCGGTCGAGTACGCCAAGTCGCTGCACACGCTGGTGGTGTGGCTGGGTCTGTGCGACGGCAACATGCAGGAAGGCTCGTTCCGCTGCGACGCCAACGTCTCGGTGCGCCGCCCCGGCCAGCCCTTCGGCACCCGGCGCGAGATCAAGAACCTCAACAGCTTCCGCTTCCTGCAACAGGCGATCGACTTCGAGGTCAACTGGCAGATCGATCAGATCGAGGACGGCTACGCCATCCAGCAAGCCACCGTGCTGTTCGACCCGGACACCGGCGAGACCCGCATGATGCGCAGCAAGGAAGACGCGCATGACTACCGCTACTTCCCCGACCCCGATCTGCCGCCGCTGGTGATCGGCGCCGACTGGGTGGAGCGCGTGCGCGGTGAGCTGCCCGAGCTGCCGCGCGCCATGGCCGAGCGCTTCCAGAGCGCGCACGGCCTACCGGCCTACGACGCCACCATGATGACCGCCAGCCGCGCCACCGCCGCCTATTACGAAGCCGCAGCTGCGGCCTGCGGCGCGCCGAAACTGGTAGCGAACTGGGTGATGGGCGAAATCAGCAAGCGGCTCAATGCCGACGGCGGCGACATCGCCTCGGCCCCGGTGAGCCCGGCCACCCTGGCGGCCATGATCGGCCGGATCCAGGACGGCACGATCTCGAACAACGCCGCCAAGCAGGTGTTCGACGCGCTGTGGAACGGTGAAGGCACCGAGGTCGACGCCCTCATCGAGGCCAAGGGTCTCAAGCAGATGAACGACACCGGCGCGCTGGAAAAGATCATCGACGAGGTGCTGGCCGCCAACGCCAAGTCGGTCGAGGACTTCCGCGCCGGCAAGGAAAAGGCTTTCGGTGCGCTGGTCGGCCAGGCGATGAAGGCCAGCAAGGGCAAGGCCAATCCGGCTCAGGTCAACGAGGTGCTGCGCCGCAAGCTGGCGGGTTGACCTCCCACCGCGCCGCGCCCTCTTCCCTCCGACCCGTCCACGTTCTTCGAGAGTTTTCCGACATGGCAGCACTGATCTGCGGCTCCCTGGCCTTCGACACCATCGCCACCTTTCCGGGGCGCTTTGCCCAGCAGATCCTGCCGGATCAGCTGCACATCCTCAACGTCGCCTTCCTGGTGCCGACGCTGCGGCGCGAGTTCGGCGGCTGCGCCGGCAACATCGCCTACACGCTCAAGGCGCTGGGCGGTGAGCCGCGCGTGATGGCCACACTCGGCAGCGACGGCGCCAGCTACCTCGCTCGTCTGCACGATCTGGGCATCGACACCCGCCATGTCGAGCTGCTGCCTGACAGCTTCACTGCGCAGGCGCACATCACCACCGATCTGGACAACAACCAGATCACCGCCTTCCACCCCGGCGCGATGCAGTTCGCCGACCGCCTGACCGTGCCGGCCTCGGCCCGCGACGAGGTGCGGGTGGCGATCCTGTCGCCCGACGGTAAATCGGCCACCCAGACCCACGCGCAGCAGCTCTCCGCCTTGGGCATTCCCTTCGTTTTCGATCCGGGCCAGGGCCTGCCGATGTTCGACGGGGCGGAATTGAGCGCGCTGGTCGATCAAGCCACCTGGGTCACGGTCAACGACTACGAAGCCCGCCTGCTGTGCGACCGCATCGGCGCTGATCTGGCCACGCTGTCACGGCGGCCGAATCTCAAGGCGCTGATCGTCACCTTGGGCGCGGAAGGCTGCGATCTGTGGGTCCACGGCGAGGTCAGCCATATCGCCGGTGTCGCTGCTGCCGAGGTGCTCGACCCGACCGGCTGCGGCGACGCCTTCCGAGGCGGGCTGCTGTTCGGGCTGGAAGCGGGCTGGGATCTGCCGCGCTGCCTGGATCTGGGCAACCGCATGGGTGCGCTCAAGATCGCTTGCCATGGACCACAGAATCATCACCCCGACGCAGCGCAGGTCACCCTATGATCGGAACTCTGCCGGTTTGAAGGATCCGGCCCGAAGAGGGAGATCAACATGAACGATTACGCATCGCTGGCCCTGAGCCTGATCGGATTCGGCCTTTGCGGTCTGGCCTGGGCGCTGGACCACCGACGCATGAACGGCCGCATCCATACCCTGCACCACGATCTGGCCAGCGCCCGCGCGGCGGCGGCACAGTACGCCGTCGATGTGCGGCGAGACATGCTGCGGCTCGAGAAGGAAATGAATCAGCTGCGCCCGCTGCAGATCGAGCTCGAACACGCCCGCCAGGAGCTTCGCCGCTTGCAGGATACGAACGAAATGCTTGAAGCCGAGGCGCATTCGCCCCACGCGCCGCACTCGAAGATTCCGGCGCCCGACTCCACCTCGATCGTCCGGGTCAACGGCTTCCCGGACACCCTGCCGCTGCGCTGAATCCGCACCGAATCCGCCGTTACGCGGATTCGTCCGGGGCAGTGTCCTCGCTCAGCACCGGAGCCAGCCGGTCGAGCCAGGCCCTCACGGCGGCCGGATCGGCCGACGACGCGTGCAGCTGCTTGCGTCGGCCCGAAGCGCCGCGCAACAACTCCACGCGCGTCTTGGCCAGGTCGAGCTCCTCGGCCAGCCAGCGCACCAGCGCCTCGTTGGCCGCACCGTCGACCGGCGGAGCAGCCAGCTTGATGCGCAGCGCCTGATCGTGCAGGCCGACTGCCTCGGTGCGTTTGGCGTTGGGCACCACCGCGACATCGACCACGCAGCCATCCGCCTGCCAGCGGATGAAGGGTGGCCAGGTCTGCGATACGGGCGCAGCAGCCTTCGAAGGTGCGGCCGCCGCACCGCCGGAGCGACGCGCCGCCGTATTGCTGCTGCGCGCCACCCGACTCAGGGCTTCTCGCCGGTCGGGAACGGCCAAGGGGCCTGCGGCGACAACCGTGTCTTGGCTACCGGCGCAGCCGCTGCCTTCTTGGCCGCTGGCGTCTTGCGTGCCGCCGATTTGCGAGCGGCTGCCTTGCGGGTCGCCTCAGTCACGATCGGAGCGGCCACGGCAGCTGCAATTTCTGCAGCCGTGGCTCCGGTGGTCGACGGCGCCGGCGTGGACTTGCGCGAGCCGCGAGTCGTCTTGCGGGCCGGCACTTCAGCCACCGGGGCGGGAGGGGTCGCGACCTGCTGAACCACCGGGGCCGCCACAACCTCAGCCTTCTTGGCTGCAGCCTTGCGGGCCGTCGCCGGCGCCTTGGCCGGAGCAGCCGCAACGGGGGCTGGTGCTACAGGGGCGACAACGACCGCAGCCGCCTTCTTGGCCGGCGCGCGCTTGGCTGGCGCCTTGACGGGCACCGCCGCCTCGGCCTTCGGCGCCGCCTCAAGCTTGGACGGCGTCTTTGCCGAAGCCTGGGTGGCCGGCTTCACCGCCTTCTTGGTCACCGGAGCAGCCGCTGGCGCGGCCTCGACCGCTGCCTTGCGGGCAGGCGCCTTTTTCACCGGCGTTGCAGCTTCAGCCGTCACCGGTGCAGACGCAGTTGCCGCCTTCTTGCGGGTTGCAGCCGCAGCTGTCTTTTTAGCAGTCACCATATCGGGGCACTCCTCGATTCACGCAGCCTCGAATGATGCTCAATCCCACGACAAAGCGCCACCCGACTGATACTCGATCACGCGGGTCTCGAAGAAATTCCGCTCCTTTTTCAGGTCGATCATCTCGCTCATCCACGGAAACGGGTTCTCTTCGTTGGGAAACAGCGCTTCCAGACCGATCTGCGTGGCACGGCGGTTGGCGATAAAACGCAGGTAACCCTTGAACATCGAGGCGTTCAGACCGAGCACGCCGCGCGGCATGGTGTCTTCGGCGTAGGCGTATTCGAGCTCGACCGCCTTCTGGAACAGCGCCTTGATCTCGGCCTTGAACTCAGGCGTCCACAGGTGCGGGTTCTCCAGCTTGATGGCATTGATCAGGTCGATGCCGAAATTGCAGTGCATCGACTCGTCGCGCAGGATGTACTGGTACTGCTCGGCCGCGCCGGTCATCTTGTTCT
>DALYHR010000079.1:0-8380 GCA_031970775.1 Burkholderiaceae bacterium
CTTCATCGGCAACGGCGTGGTGGTCGATCCGACCCACCTGCTGTCGGAAATCGAGCGCCTCGAAGCCGCCGGTCTCGAAGTGCGTTCGCGCCTGTTCATCAGCGAATCCTGCCCACTGATCCTGCCGTTCCACGTCGCGGTCGATAAGGCGCGCGAGGCGCTGCGCGAGAACTCGGGCGCCGGCAAGATCGGCACCACCGGCAAGGGCATCGGACCCGCCTACGAGGACAAGGTGGCCCGCCGGGCGCTGCGCGTGCAGGACCTGAAGCACCCCGAGCGCTTCGCCAAGAAGCTGCGTGACCTGCTCGATCTGCACAACTTCGCGCTGACCAGCTATCTCAAGTCCGAGGCACTGGAGTTTCAGCCGATCTTCGACCACGCCATGAAGCTGGCCGAACAGCTCAAGCCGATGATGGCCGACGTCGGCGTTCTGATCGACGCCGCCAACCGCGCGGGCGGTTCAATCCTGTTCGAGGGCGCTCAAGGCACGCTGCTCGACGTCGACCACGGCACCTACCCGTATGTCACCTCGAGCAACTGCGTGGCTGGCAACGCCGCCGCCGGTGCGGGTGTCGGACCGGGCATGCTGAACTACATCCTCGGTATCACCAAGGCCTACACCACGCGCGTCGGTTCGGGCCCGTTTCCGACTGAGCTCGACTGGGACACGCCTGGCACCGTCGGTCATCACCTCTCGACGGTCGGCCAGGAGCGCGGCACCGTGACCGGCCGGGCGCGCCGCTGCGGCTGGCTTGACGCTGCCGCGATGAAGCGCTCGATCCTGATCAACGGCATCTCGGGCCTGTGCATTACCAAGCTCGACGTGCTCGACGGCCTGGCCGAGATCCAGATGTGCACAGGCTATGAACTGCACGGCAAGACCATCGACATCCTGCCGCTGGATGCCGACGAAATCGTTCACTGCAAGCCGATCTACGAGACCTTCCCGGGCTGGACCGAGACCACCTTTGGTGTGACCGAGTGGGACAAGCTGCCGCTGAATGCGCGCCGCTATCTGGAGCGGGTGCAGTCCTTCATCGGTGCGCCGATCGACATGGTCTCGACCGGGCCGGATCGCGACCACACCATCCTGCTGCGTCACCCGTACAAGGGCTGAGACTCTGAGAAGGCGGAGACAACACACCATGCTGAGTGCCGACGGCAAGCACCTCCACGTGACGTGGGACGAGTACCACCAACTGATCGAGCGCCTGGCCCTCCAGGTGCACGAGTCAGGCTGGGCGTTTGATCAGATCCTGTGCCTGGCACGGGGCGGGGTGCGTCCCGGAGACGTGCTGTCCCGGGTCTTTGATCGCCCGCTGGCGATCATGTCGACCAGCTCCTACCGTGCCGAGGCCGGCACCATCCAGGGTCGCCTCGACATGGCCAAATACATCACCATGCCCAAGGGTGAATTGGCGGGGCGAGTGTTGTTGGTCGACGATCTGGCGGATTCCGGCGAGACGCTGCAAGCGGTGGTGGCGCGGCTGCGTAGCCAGCCGGCGATCCGGGAGCTGCGTTCGGCGGTGATCTGGGTCAAGGGCATCTCGCGCTATACCCCGGACTACTACGTCGATCATCTGCCGACCAACCCGTGGATCCACCAGCCCTTCGAGGAATACGATCGAATCGGTCCCGAGGCTCTGAAGATTCGTCTTCAGGCCTGAAAGCTTGGGTCATCTCGATCGACAAGGCTGCACAATGCGTGCAGCCTTTTTTGTTGCCCATGAATCCTGGACTTTTGAAATGATCAAAACGAAAAGCCGTAGTCAACTTTCGCTGACTACGGCTTGCGTCTTGGTGCCCAGGAGAGGACTCGAACCTCCACGGAGTTACCCGCTAGTACCTGAAACTAGTGCGTCTACCAATTCCGCCACCTGGGCTAAGCTCTCATGCGACTTGCTGAACTTTCATTTTGTGCTTGTCGCGAATCGAGAATTGAATTGTAGAACGAAAATAGAAGCCTATGCAATACCCTTCTGAAAAAATTTCTCTGATGAACGAAGTCGAGGGCACGGTGCAGGGGCACCGGGATGGTCACGGCTTTGTGGTGCCCCTGGATGGCGGGGCCGGGTCGAACATTTATCTGCCCCCCGAGGAGATGCGAACCGTGTTGCACCGTGACCGCGTGCGTGTCCGGGTTGTGCGTCAGGATCGCAAGGGGCGCCCGGAAGGTCGGGTGCTGGAGATCCTGGAGCGGCGACGCACACCGATCATCGGTCGGCTGCTTCAGGAGGGCGGGCAGTGGCTGCTGGCCCCGGAGGATCGTCGGACCGGGCAGGACATCCTGATTCCGCGTCAGGGCATCGGGGCGGCGCAGGCCGGACAGGTCGTCGCCGTCGAACTGACTGAGGCACCCTCGCTGCATTCCCAACCCGTTGGTCGCGTGGTCGAAGTGCTGGGCGCCATTGATGACCCCGGCATGGAGATCGAAATCGCGGTGCGCAAATTCGATGTGCCGTATCGGTTCTCGGCCGAAACGCTGGCGCAGGCCGAGGCGCTGCCGGAAGGGCTGCGCCCGGCGGATCGCCGCCGCCGCATCGATCTGACCGATGTGGCCCTGGTGACGATCGACGGCGAGGATGCCCGCGACTTCGATGACGCTGTCTATGCTCAGCCCTGCGATCCGGCTGACGGCCCTGGCTGGCGGCTGCTGGTGGCCATTGCTGACGTGAGCCACTATGTGCGGCCGGGCATGGCGCTGGATGACGACGCCTTCAAGCGTTCGACCTCGGTGTACTTTCCGCGGCGGGTGATTCCGATGCTGCCCGAAAAGCTCTCGAACGGGCTGTGTTCGCTCAATCCACAGCAGGACCGCCTCAGCATGGTCTGCGATATGGTGGTTTCACCCGTCGGTGAGGTCGAGGCCTATCAGTTCTATCCGGCGGTGATCAACTCGCACGCACGGATGACCTACACCGAAGTGGCGGCCATTCTGGGCAATACACGCGGCCCCGAGGCGCGTCGGCGGGATCAGGATGTGCCAGGCCTGGTCGAGCACCTGGTGCATCTGCATGAGGTCTATCGCGCACTGCTGCAGGCGCGCTCGCGGCGCGGTGCCGTGGATTTCGAAACCACCGAGACCCGCATCGTCTGCGATGCGCAGGGTCGCATCGAGAGCATCGAGCCCCGCACGCGCAATGAGGCGCATCGGCTGATCGAAGAAGCGATGCTGGCAGCCAATGTCTGTGCGGCCGACCTGATCGAGCGCTCCGGTCATCCGTCGCTGTTTCGGGTGCACGAAGGCCCAACGCCCGAAAAGCGCCAGACCTTGTTGAACTACCTGCGAAGCATGGGCTTGCCGCCCCAACTGTGTGCCCTGAGCGAATCGCCCAAGCCGTCTGAGCTGCAGGCGATTGCTCAGGCCACCCGCGAAAGGCCGGATGCGGCGCAGATTCACGCGATGCTGTTGCGCTCGATGCAACAAGCGATCTACACCCCGGCCAACAGTGGCCATTTCGGACTGGCCTACACCGCTTACACCCACTTCACCAGTCCGATTCGGCGTTACCCGGATCTGCTGGTGCATCGCGTCATCAAGGCCCTGCTGGCTGGCAAGCGCTATCGGCTGGATATGGTGGCCGACGATGCGCCCGGGGGGCGCCCGCCGGTGCGAGCGGCCGCAAGCTCGAGGAGCCCGATGCCTGGGCCGCGGCCGGAGCGCACACCAGTGCTGCCGAACGCCGGGCCGATGAGGCTTCGCGTGATGTCGAAGCCTGGTTGAAGTGCCAATTCATGCGCGAACGACTCGGAGACGATTTCGCCGGCACCGTCACGGCCGCCACAGCTTTCGGGTTGTTTGTGCAACTCGATGCGCTCTACGTCGAGGGGATGATTCACATCAGCGAACTGGGGCGCGATTACTTCCGCTTCGACGAAGTGCGCCAGGAACTACGCGGCGAGCACACCGGCATCCGCTATGCCATCGGTACCCGCCTGCGCGTGCAGGTGAGCCGGGTGGATCTGGATGCCCGGCGAATCGATTTCCGGCCGATTCAACCGGAGATGCCAGCCCGTGAGCGGCGTACCCCGACCTTGCGGCCGGATCAGATTGGACGCGATGGCAATAGCGCCGAAGCCAGTCTGAAGTCGGTGCGGGAGGCGGATCGCCAGGTGCGCCGGCAGTCACGCAACCCGCGCGATGCTGCGGCCTCAGGGAAGCCGGGCCGGGCGCCCCAGTCTCATCCGACTCGCAAGGCGTCGAAAAAGGGTCGGGGCTGAACGGCGTCCGTTCCGGGGTCAGGGCATCCCGGGCAGGTCGAGGGCTTCGGCCAGTTCAGCCGCCCCCAGCACCTGTCCGGCCGGGCAGAGCGCTTCGGCGCGCAGTCCGTGCCAATGAACCGCGGTGTGGGTTGCCTGACGCGCTGTGTCCGGGCTGCTCAGGGCCGGACCGCTGAGGGCCAGTTGGCTCCACAGACCGCCCAGGTAACCGGCCAGCACATCTCCGCTGCCTGGCGCAGCCAGAGCCACATTGCCCACGGCATGCATCATCGGCAGCTGATCGGGCGAGGCCACCACGGTTCCCGAGCCTTTCAGTGCGACCACGCAACCCAGCTCGCGTGCCAGCCGGGCCGCCGACTCCAGCCGGTGCGACTGCACCTCCTCGACCGAGTCGCCAAGCAGCCGCGCCGCTTCAAGCGGATGCGGGGTCAGGATGGTCGACAGGGCGTGGGCATGGCGGGCCCGCAAGGCATCGCGCAGCGCCGGATCGCGGGCCAGGGCGTTGAGCGCGTCGGCATCCAGGATCAGCCGGGGTGCTACCTCGCACAGCACGGGCAGGACCCGGTCGATGTCGGAGCCGCCTCCGCAGCCGGCGACCACGGTCGCGCGGTGCAGAGGCGAGGGGTTGTCGAGCAGTTCTGGCAGCGAGGTACTCATCAGCTCGGGGGAGGCGATCGGGTCGGACTCCGAGTCGAGCCGCACCAGTCGGACGCGTCCCGCGCCGCCTCGCAGCGCCGCCTTGCCCGCCAGACGCGTGGCGCCGCCCATCCCGGCTGCGCCCCCGACCACCCAGACATCGCCAAAGGAACCCTTGTGCTGAACGTGGCGCCGCGCCGGCCATTGACCAAGCAGCACGGCGGTGCTCGCTAGCCAGGCGGTGGGGGCGATGCGCTGCACGTCGATGCCGAGATCGTCCCACCAGATCTCGCCGGAGACATCCCGGCCGTGGACCGTGAACAGACCCGGCGCCAGTCCAAGCAGGGCCAGGGTCCAGCGTGCCTGCACGCACAGCCCTGATTCGGTCAAGGTGCCCGAGTCGGCTCTGAGACCGGACGGGATGTCGACAGCCAGGATCGGGGCCGGGCTTTGACGCAGTGTGGTGATGGCATGGGCCAGGAGGCCGTCGGGTGAGCGGTTCAGTCCTCGACCCAGCAGGGCGTCGATCACCAGATCGTGTCGACCCAGGCTTTCGGGGATGCGGCAATTCGGTTCGATCGGCACACCTGCGTCGCGAGCACGCTGCAGCGCCTGTCGGGCGTCGGCCGGAAGGCGCTCCTCGCTGCCTATCCAGCCGATTCTGACGTCGAGGCCCGCCCGCATCAATGTCAATGCGGCCTCGAAGCCATCGCCACCGTTATTGCCCGGGCCAGCCAGGATCCAGACTTGTCGTGCATGCGGAGCTACGGCCCGGGCCAGCCGGGCGACCGAAGCTCCGGCACGCTGCATCAGACCGTAGTTCCCTGAATCAGCCAGGGTCGAATTGCCCAACGACTCCAGCGCCCGATTGCCGGCCGTGTCGTGCATGGGCCAGTGGGTTAATCGGGGGGCATCGGGCCCGAGGACAGGTCGGGGGAACGGGGCGGGCAGTGGGACGGGCATGGGGCTCAGACCGGTGGCTGCATCTGCCGCAGCCACTGTTGGGGTGTGAGGATCTCTGCGCCTCGGGTGCGGGCTCGCCGAGCCAGCTTGAGCACGGCCAGATCACGACTGATCAGCTGTGCGCCATGTTGCACGGCCAGATCGATAAAAGGCTGGTCGTCCGGATCGCGGCAGCGCATTCGCGGCGTGGCAGGGGCGTCGATCGCGTCCGCCGGAGCGGCGGGCTCGACTGTGCTGATATGGCGGTCATGGCGGGCCAGGATGTCGTCGTAGCTCAGGGACTGACGCCAGCGCGCTTCGATGGCCGGGTAGCGCAGCACGCAACAGAGTTCGTCGCGCATGGTGGCCGTGCCGATCCAGCACAGTTGTCCGCTGACGATCTGCTCGCCGATGCGGCAGCCCACCGGATCGGCGAAGACCAGCCAGTCGAGTACCACATTGGTATCGAGTACGACGAGGGCTGGAGGGGCGGCTGCGGTGTCGCAGGATGTGTGGGGGCGGGGCTTAGGGTCGCTCATGGACGCGGAAGGCTCTCAGAGCCAAGGACGGATGCTGAACGGAGTGGGGTCCAGCGTCGGTTCGCGGCCGACGATCTGATCCGCAATCAGGCGGGCACTGCCGCAGGCCAGTGACCAGCCATGAGCCCCGTGGCCCAGGTTGAGCCACACCCCGCTGGCCGGAGCCGGGCCAATCACTGGGGGGCCGTGCGGCAACATCGGTCGCGGGCCCTTCCAGATCTGCGGCTGACTGCGGTCTGCCGCATAGGGATACCAGCGGTGGAGTGCTCGATACAGCGGAGCCAGTGCACGTTCGCGGTCGAACGGCCGTCGATCGCTGCCGATTTCGAACCCGCCCGTCACCCGGACGCGGTCACCCAGCCGGGTGATTGCCACCCCGCTGCGGGCGTCGACGATGGCTGAGCGCGGCGCTTCACCCTCCGGGCGTATGCGGAAGGTGACCGAGTAGCCGTAGACCGGCAGCAAGGGCAACATCAGCCCCACGCTGCGCAGCAGGGGCATGGCACTGGCCCCGCCACAGATCACCACTGCATCAAAGGTCTCTTCTCGGGCTTCCTGTCCGGCGCGCTCGATGTGGAGGCGGGGACGCCCCTGACGGGTGTCGATGCTGCGTATCTCTGTGTTTAACTGGAAATCGGTCCCGAAGCGTGCGGCGCTCAGATCGCGCAGCAACTGCGCAAATTGGCGGCAATTGCCCACGCCGTCGTCGGCCAGAAGCAGGCCGCCAGCCAGCCGGGTTCGCTCGCCGAGTCCGGGCTCGACTTCGCGGCAGCGCTCTGGCGTGAGTTCCTGGGCATCGACGCCGAGTTCGAGCAGCAGTTGCTGATGGCGATGGGTGGCGGCGAATTCTCGGCTACTGCGCAGCAGCAAAAGCACGCCGTCGCTGCGCTCATAGTCAAGCCGTTCGTGCTCTGTGATCCCGGCCAGTCGCTCGCGGCTGAGCATGGCCAGTCCGATCATGGCGCGCATGTCGTCGGTCTGACCGCTTTCGCAGGCGCGCCACCACTTCATCAGCCAGCTCCACTGGTGACGATTGAGGCCGGGCCGCCAGCGCAGAGCCGAAGCGTGGGAGAACAACCCCCGCATCAACCAGGGGCGCAGCCCCGGTGCGGCGGCGGGCGATACGCAACCGGGCGAGATCAGTCCGGCGCTGGCGAAGCTTGATTCGGCCGCCACCACGGCATTGCGGTCAAAGACCGTGACGCGATGGCCGTCGCTGGACAACTCGTAGGCAGTGGTGATCCCGGTGATGCCGGATCCGATGATGGCAATTTGCATCCTGAACCAATGTACAATCCACGGGTTACTCCGGATCGTGCCCCAAAACGGCGCATCCCCGTGGTTGCAAGTCGAGAAAAATCGGGTCGGATCGGCAATTCCGGTCAGATCTGACTCGAAAAGGCAGCCGCCCGATCGGGTAGGGGGTCAGTCGCAACTTGCGGATCCGGGTGACTCAGACGCGAAGCCGGTCACCTGAAGGTGTTGCGCAGTGTATGTAAAGTTACACTAACAAGCAATTAGTGCCGGCTTCAAGACCCAACCTTTGGAGCTGTTATGCCCTACTCGATGCGCGAAATGCTGGAAGCCGGCGTTCATTTTGGACACCAAACCCGCTTCTGGAACCCCAAGATGGCCCCGTATATCTTCGGCCATCGCAACAAGATCCACATCATCAACCTCGAAAAGACGGTTCCGCTCTTCGAGGAAGCCACCAAGTTCGCACGCCAGCTGGCTGCTCGTCGCGGCACCATCCTGTTCGTCGGCACCAAGCGCCAGGCTCGTGAAGTCGTGGCTGAGGAAGCTGCACGCGCCGGCATGCCCTTCGTCGACCAGCGCTGGCTCGGCGGCATGCTGACCAACTTCAAGACCGTCAAGGGTTCGCTCAAGAAGCTCAAGGACATGCAGGCTCAGGCTGAAGCCGGTCTGGACCAGCTGAGCAAGAAGGAAGGCCTGATGTTCCAGCGCGAACTGGCCAAGCTGGAAAAGGACATCGGCGGCATCCAGGACATGGGCGCTCTGCCGGACGCGCTGTTCGTCATCGA
>DALYHR010000080.1:0-8288 GCA_031970775.1 Burkholderiaceae bacterium
GTTTTCGGATTCAGGGAGAGACCTAGTCATGCCGGAATTATCCGCAGAACCTGACGTCAGATGAATACACATCGATACAACTGCTATTGGAGGCCGATATGACCCCCCTGATCCGCCGCCTGGCCCTGGCCGGTTCAGCCCTGGGACTGCTCGTCGCAGCGACCCTGCTGGCCCTGTATGTCTGGCTACGCCAGCCGCTTGAACTGTCTTCGGCAAGCGTCGAAATGACCGTTGAGGCCGGTCAGTCACCTCGCGACATCGCCCGTGCCTGGGTCCATGCCGGGGTGCGAACCGAGCCGTGGCTGCTGTACCAGGCCTTTCGTTGGTCGGGGCGATCGCGGCTGATCAAGGCTGGCACCTACGAGATCGGCGAGGGCACCACGCCGCAGCAGCTGCTCGACAAAATGGTGAACGGCGATGAAACACTCGAGACGGTGCAGGTGATCGAAGGCTGGACCTTCCGCCAGATGCGTCAGGCCCTGGCCGCCACCGAGAGCCTGCGCCATGACAGCACCTCCCTGTCAGAAGCGGCGTTGATGGCAGCAATCGGTGCGTCGGGCGTGGCCGCCGAAGGGCATTTCTTCCCTGACACCTATGCCTTTGGGCGCGGCACCAGCGATCTGCGCGTCTATGCGCGGGCCTATCGCTCGATGAACCGCCAGCTCGACAAGGCCTGGGCAGGCCGGCAGCCGGATCTGCCCCTGTCCAGCCCTGAGGATCTGCTCAAGCTCGCCTCGATCGTCGAGAAGGAAACCGGCCATGCCTCGGACCGCGGCAAGATCGCCGGCGTGTTCATCAACCGGCTGCGCATCGGCATGCCGCTGCAGACCGATCCGACCGTGATTTACGGCCTGGGAGAGCACTTCGACGGCAACCTGCGCCGCCGCGATCTCGAGCAGGACAGCCCCTACAACACCTACCTGCGCAAAGGACTGACTCCCACCCCGATCGCCCTGCCCGGACTGCGAGCCCTGCAGGCTGCCGCGCACCCGGACCCGACTACCGCGCTGTTCTTTGTCGCTCGCGGCGATGGCACCAGTCAGTTCAGCGATAACCTGGCCGACCACAATCGCGCCGTCAACGAGTTTCAACGCAGGAGCGCAGGCCGATGATCCCCGACCCGCTCAGTCCGGTTCCCACCTCTTCCCTCCTCTCCACCAACTCAGGCCCTTGTGGACGCCTGATCACCGTCGAAGGCATCGACGGCGCCGGTAAAAGCAGCCACATCGATGCTCTGGCTGCCCGCTGGCGTGCCCGTGGGCTCGAGGTGGTGTGCACCCGCGAGCCCGGCGGTACGACGCTGGCCGAATCGGTGCGCAACCTGGTGCTGCATCAGCCGATGGATGCCCTGACGGAGGCCCTGCTGGTCTTTGCGGCCCGACGTGATCACCTGCAGCAGCTGATCGAGCCGGCACTGGCCCGTGGCGCCGTCGTGTTGTGTGATCGCTACACCGATGCCAGTTTTGCCTACCAGGGCGGCGGCCGCGGTCTGTCGCTGGAAGTTCTCTCCACGTTGGAAGGCTGGGTCCAGGCTGGCAGACAACCGGATCTGACCCTCTGGTTCGAGCTCGACCCCGAAATTGCTGCACTGCGGCGTGGCGCTGCACGCACACCCGACCGCTTTGAGAGCGAAGCCGTGGAATTCTTCCGCCGTGTCGACCAGGGCTATCGCAGCCGGTTCAGCCTCAGGCCTGAACATGTCGCTCGGATCGATGCCTCCGGAACCCCCGGAGATGTCTGGAAGCTCATCACCCAAGCCCTGGAGCTGCGCGGATGGTAGTGACGATGGACCGGTCTGCCTTGACCGATGCAAGGCCTCCTCAGGCGTCAGTGTTGCCTCATGCCCTGCCCTGGCAGGTCGAGGCCCTGCAGCAGACCCTCGAGCGTCAGCGCGGTCACGCGCTGCTGGTTCACGGACCGACCGCTTCGGGTCAGTTCGAGTTCGCACTGCAACTGGCCGCGGCATGGCTGTGTGAAGGGCATGACGAGCTCGGCCACGGCGATTCGCGCACGGCCTGCGGCACCTGCCCAAGCTGCCGCCTGATCGCCGCGCGCAGTCACCCGGATCTGCATTGGGTGATTCCGGAGGCGCTACGCGCCGAAGTCGGGCTCGACTTCGACGAAGACAGCGGCAACGAGGACGGCAGCCGGAGCAAGCGCAAGCCCAGCCGCGAGATTCGCATCGACCAGATTCGCGCTGCTGTCGACTTCAGTGCCCTGACCGCCAGCCGTGGCCGCGGCCGCGTGGTGCTGATCCACCCGGCCGAGCAGATCAACGCCATCGCGGCCAACGCCTTGCTCAAGACGCTGGAAGAGCCCTCCGGCAACCTGCGCTTCGTGTTGGCCTGTGGCGCCGTCGATTCCCTGCTGCCAACCCTGCGCAGCCGCTGCCAAAGCGTGCGCCTGCCCAGCCCCGAGCGCGCTCCGGCGCTGGCCTGGCTGTCAGCTCAGCAGTTGTCCCCACAGGAAGCCGGCGTGCTGCTCGATGCCAGCGGTGGCGAACCGCTGCGAGCCCTGGCTCTGGCGCGAGCCGGTCTGGATGCCGCAACCTGGCAGGCCCTGCCGCAGCGCGTGGCCAGCGGTGAGGCTGCCGCCCTGCAGAACTGGCCCTTGCCGATGCTGGTCGAGGCGCTGCAAAAGCTGTGTCACGACCAGATGCTGTGCTGCATCGGCAGCACGCCGCGTTACTTCACCACCCTGCGCGGCCACGGCAGCGGGCTGATGCAGCTGACCCGCTGGGCCATCGACCTGCGTGAGCACGCCCGTCAGGCCGAACACCCCTGGCAAGGGCCGCTGAGCATCGAGGCCCTGCTGGCCCAGGCGCAGCGCGCCATGATGCCCGCCGCCCCGATACACTCACGGGCATGAACAAGACCAGTCCCTCCCCGCAAGCCGCAATGGCCACCCCGCGTGGCGGCCTGATCCAGCTGAACTTCAAGGAAAAGGGCGCGCTGTACGCCGCCTACATCGCCTTTTTTGAGGACGGCGGCCTGTTCTTTGCGACGACCCGGGACTACCGGCTCGGCGAGGATGTCTTCCTGCTGCTGACCCTGCCGGATGACCCGCAACGCTACACCGTGCACTGCAAGGTGGCGTGGCTGACCCCACCGAATGCACCGGGCGGGCGCACGCCGGGCGTCGGGGTGCGCTTTCCCTCCGACGAGAAAGCGCGCGTCTTGCGCATCCGCATCGAGGAGCTGCTGGGCACCGCGATTCAGTCCGGCAAGCCGACCCAGACCCTGTGACGCTCCCTGATGCGATGTATTTCGATTCCCACTGCCACCTCGATTTCCCCGAACTGATCGAACGACTGCCCGGCATCCGCCAGGAGATGCGCTCCGCTGGCGTGACGGCGGCGCTGTGTATCAGCACGCGTCTTGAGGATTTCGAACGCATCCACGCGCTGGCCTTGCAGGACGATGAGCTCTGGGCCAGCGTCGGTGTTCACCCGGACAACGAGGGTGTGACCGAGCCCACCGTGCAGGATCTGGTCGAGCGGGCGATGCGACCGCGCGTGGTGGCCATCGGCGAGACCGGGCTCGACTACTACCGCCTCAATGGCCGCAGCCTCGACGAGATGGCCTGGCAGCGCGAGCGCTTTCGCACCCACATCCGGGCCGCTCGACAGGTAGGCAAACCGCTGGTGGTTCATACCCGCAGCAGTGCCGCAGACACCCTGCAGATCCTGCGCGAAGAAAACGCGGCGGAAGTCGGCGGGGTGATGCACTGCTTTACCGAGACGCAGGAGGTGGCCGAGGCGGCATTGGCACTCGACTTCTACATCTCTTTTTCGGGCATCCTGACCTTCCGCAATGCCGCCGATCTGCGCGAAGTCGCCCGAATGGTGCCGCTGGAACGCTGTCTGATCGAAACCGACAGCCCCTATCTGGCCCCCGCCCCTTACCGCGGCAAGACCAACACACCCGCCTACGTGCCCTACGTGGCTGCCGAGCTGGCGCGTATCAAGGGGCTGCCCGTTGAGGAAGTCGCCCGCCAGACCACCGCCAACGCCCGCCGACTGTTCGGGCTCGAGCAAGCCGCCTGATCAGCGACGTCGACGTCGCACGGCTCCCAGACCGATCAGAACGGTCGCCATCACGGCCTCCACCCAACCCAGCGCCAGCCCGCTCTGGGTCGTGCTGCTGGTCGTCGGGGTCGTGCCGCTCGTTCCGCCCCCGGTCGTCCCGCCACTGCCTCCCCCCGACGGGGCCACCGCCTCGACCGTGAGGGTCTGCGCTGTGGTGGCCTGAGCCCCATTGGCATCCACCACAGTCAGCCGAACCGTGAAGGTACCCGCTCCGTACACTCTGAATTCCTGCGAGGCCGTACCAGTCATGGTCGGCATGGTGGCGATCGTCGAACCCCAGCCCAGCGTCCAGCGGTAGGTGGTCACGGGCGCAGCCACCGATCCGCCTGTCCCTGCCCGAAAGGCTGAACCCGTCAGGGTCACGGTGGTTGCCTTGGTCGACGTCGGGTCGAAATTCACCACAGAGGGCATACCTTCGATCAGCGCGAACAGCTGCGATCCCCCGGTCACGGCCTTTACGGCCGCTCCGGCATCGAGCAAGCCTGCGCCACAGGTTTCGGTGGTGCAGACGCAGGTGCCCTGGGGCTGAGTCTGATAGATGGCGTTCGAGCTGGGCTCGTTGCAGGTCGCACCCCCGGCCTTGGACGGACTCAGCCGTGTCGTGGCCTGCAGGATGCTGCGCACCTGTTCGGCCGTCAGGGTCGGGCTGCTCGACCAGACCAAGGCGGCCGCCCCGGAGACCAACGGTGCGGCAAAGCTGGTGCCAACCCCGATGCGCCCATTGGCGGCACTGGTGCTGAAATCCCCGGTGAAGAACATTGCTACCGACGGCTCGCTGTAGGGCAGCGGGCCGGGGTCACCGGGGTTGGCCGCACTGACGATCGGGTAAAGGCAGGCCTGCCGAGTGGCCGGGTCGATCACATTGACGCAGTCACCCATCGGCGCAGACAAGGTGACGTGCCGGCCCAGACTGCTGGCAAACAACCCGCCACCGCTGAGGGTCACGGCCCCCTTGAAACCGGAGTGATCCGTGCCACCCACCGCGACTACCCCATCGCAATTGGCGGGGGTATTGACCGCCCCACCGTCGTTGCCGGCCGAGACCACCAACATCGCACCCTGCGCCTTCACGGACGCCACCACATCGCGGTACGCCGCCGAGCAGTTGCCCACCCCACCCAGACTGAGGTTGACAATGCGCGCCGGCACCGCCGGACCAGGCAGTGCGATGCCGGTGACCGGGTCGACGACCGGCAGGTTCACGGCCCAGCGCACCGCAGCGATGATGTCGCTGTCAAAGCCTCCGCACTTGCCCAGCACGCGCAGCGGCATGATCTGAACCCCCGGTGCAACGCCGGCCATGCCGTGGGCATCATGCCGGGCCGCGATCAAGGCGGCCACCTGCGTGCCATGCCAATCGCTGGCACTGGCGTCGTTGGCGGTCAGCCCGAAGCAGGGGTCCGCAGAGGTGGTTTGATGGGTAGTGATGTCGGTGCTGCTGACCCCATCGCCCAGATCGGTCGGATCGGTGTCCCATCCATCCAGGTCGCCTGCCATCCAGCTGTTGCTGAGGAAATCGCGCCCTGCCACCAGGCGACCGGCCAAGTCCGGGTGATCAGGTCGAACACCCGAGTCGAGCACCGCGACCACCACACTGCTCGAGCCGGTCTGGAGGGTCCAGGCGGTTTCGGCATCGATCGACGAGACCAACTGCGTCATCGTCGCCGGCGCTGAAGCGGTCGGCTTGCGCAGATACCACTGCCCGACCGCCGGGGTATAGGGCAGCGGCACCGAACTGGTGTTGCTGCCGTACAGCGGATCAGTCGGGATGGCGTGGGCACGGCGGATCCGGTCGGGCACGGCGTATTCCACCGCCGGGTCGGCCGACAGTTCAGCAGCCAGTCGGACGCTGTCAACGCCGCTGGCATGCAGCACCTGCGTGCGCTCGGCCAAGGTGACGCCATCGCGCAGCGTGCGCCCGATGCGCGGCCCCAGAACAGTCGCCTGCCGCAGTGCAGTGAGTTGGCTCACTGTGCCGCCCAAGGCGGCGACCCGCGACGAGGCCTTGAGCTTGACGATCACCCGCGCCTGCTGCCCGGCAGGATCCGGGGTCACCGACCCGGATGCGGCCAGACCGACCATCGGGGAACTCAACAATCCGCCCAACAGGGGGACCAGGACGCGCAGCAGTGGTTTCATGGCTGTTCAGGGTGGGCCGCAATGCTCCCGAGTCGGCACGTGGCTCTGTCGCCTCGGCACAGACCGGCCGGGCTGCCTGCGCACACTGCCGCTCAGGGCTCGAGCAGTGTATGCCGCAGGCAGGCCCGTCGGCAGGTCGCAGGCGACCTTTTCACCGGGTTCACCCGCAGGCTCCTCCGAGGTCATTTCCTCGCTTACCCCGTGGATCAGCATCGGGCGGGTCGTCAGGCCTGCGCCGACGGCCCGCTCGATCAGCGATTGCGCCTGATCGGCCTGCATCAGTCCGGCCAGGCGTTGCCAGGTCTGCAGCACCCGCGGGTTTTGCCAGGCATCCTCCAGCGCCCAGCGCCAGCGCTGCGGTCGTTCGGGCCGACCCAGGCTGAAGGAGGCCAGCACCAGCGCATCAAAGAAGACCTCGAAAGCGCGATGCAGCACCGGGCGCCCCAGCCCTTCGCCCATCAGCTGTCCCAGCGCTTCGCGGCGCTGCGACCAGCCTGGGCTCATCAGCTGCTGCGTCAGCAAGGTCTGCAAGCCTTGAATCGGGTTAGGCAGCTGTAGCCGATTGGGTGGCAGCATCAGCAGCGGCCAGCGCAGCGCCTCGTCGTGCGACATCGGGGTGACCAGCGCGCGCAGCACCTGCAGGCGCCGCTGCGCCGCTGCGGCCAGGCGGATCGACCCGTTCTGAAGCGCCAACTCAGCCTCGGCCGAGAGCATCACCAACTGCCCGGCCGTCCAGGTCCGTTCGGGCCGGACCGGTACCACTGTGGCATCCCGCAAGGTGAGCTGCCTGGGCATGAACAGCGTGCCGCGCAGGGCCCGGCGCGTGACCGGGCAATACGCCGTGCCGATCTGTGCCAGCAGGTTGGGCGTCACCGACATCAGATCAACCGCATGCCCCTGCTGCCAGGCCTGCAACCGCAGCTGCAGCCAGCGCCGCACCTGAATCGTCGGCGTCAGCGCGCGCCCCTGAAACAGCGGTCGGCCCGCGGCCCACCCCTCGCAAACCGGGTGACCGGCTGCCAGAACCGCATCCGGGGGCACCAGCCCATAGCGAGCGAAGTCCCAGCCCAGGCTATAGCCCTGCTGCACCGCATCCGGTGCAGCCTCCGAGTCGATTGCCTTGATCGCCATGACGGCCCTCCTCCGTGCTTCAGGGAGGACTCACTCTGCCATGCCCCCCAGTTGCGGGGGTACGACAGTGCGCCGATACGACGAATTCAGCGGTCGGATTCCGCCGGCCCCACCGGAATCGGACCGCGCCCGCTCCAGCGGTCCAGCGCCAGATAGATCACCGGCGTGATGTAGAGCGTGACCAGCTGCGACAGCAGCAGCCCGCCGACCACCGCCAGACCGAGCGGCCGGCGCAGCTCGGCCCCGGCGCCCAGACCCAGCGCGATCGGCAGCGCGCCCATCAGCGCGGCCAGCGTGGTCATCAGGATCGGGCGCAGCCGCAGCAGGCAGGCCTGCCGAATCGCCTCGGTGGGGCTCAGGCCCTGATGGCGCTGCGCGTCCAGGGCGAAGTCGATCATCATGATCGCGTTCTTCTTGACGATGCCGATCAGCATCAGGATGCCGATGGTGGCGATCAGCGTCAGATCGAGTCCGAAGATCGACAGGGTCAGCAGCGCGCCGACCGCCGCCGAAGGCAGACCGGCCAGGATGGTCAGCGGGTGGATGTAGCTCTCGTAGAGCATGCCCAGCAGCAGGTAGATCACCAACACCGCCACACCCAGCAGGATCAGCTGCCCCGACTGCGAGTCCTGGAACACCGCTGCATCGCCGCCGTAGCTGCCGATCACGGTGGCCGGCATCTTCAGATCGCGCACATAGCCGTCGAGATGATTGGTCGCCTCGCCCAGCGACACGTTCGGCGCCAGATTGAAGCTCAGCGTGATCGCCTGCAACTGCCCCTGGTGGTTGACCGCCGTCGGGCCGATGGTGCGCTGCACGGTGGCAAAGGCCTCCAGCGGCACCATCGTGCCGTTCTTGCCACGCAAGGCAATGCGGCCGAAGGCTTCCTCGCTTTGCCGGTCGCCTTCAGCGGCTTCGAGGATCACCTGAT
>DALYHR010000081.1:0-8288 GCA_031970775.1 Burkholderiaceae bacterium
GCCCCGAGGGTGAGCCAGGAAGCGCCCGCTACACTGCGCCCCGCCATGCTCACCCTCAAGAACATCACTCTGCGTCGCGGCGTCAAAGTCGTGCTCGACAACGCCTCGTTCACCCTGCAACCCGGCGAGAAAGCCAGTCTGGTCGGCCGCAACGGCGCCGGTAAATCGTCGCTCTTCGCGCTGCTGACCGACCGCCTGCACGCCGACGGCGGCGACGTGACGATGCCGCCACGCTGGCGCATCGGCGAGGTGGCGCAGAACATGCCCGAAACCGATCAGAACGCCACCGACTTCGTGCTCGATGGCGACACGCCGCTGGTCGAGGCGCGCGCCGCGCTTGCGGCCGCTGAGGAATCTGGCGACGGCCACGCCATCGCCGACGCTCATACCCGCCTGGCCGAGTGCGGCAGCTTCGACGCCCGCGCCCGCGCCCAGGCGCTGATGCTGGGCCTGGGTTTCCGGCTCGATCAGGTCGAAGCGCCGGTCAACAGCTTCTCGGGCGGCTGGCGCATGCGGTTGCAACTGGCGCGGGCGCTGATGTGCCCGGCCGATCTGATGCTGCTCGATGAGCCGACCAACCACCTGGATCTGGACGCGCTGGTCTGGCTGGAAGCGTGGCTGCAGCGTTATGAAGGCACGCTGCTGGTGATCAGCCATGACCGCGAATTTCTGGATGCCATCACGCGCGTGACCCTGCACCTCGACATGGCGCAGATCACCCGCTACGGCGGCAACTACAGCACCTTCGAGGTGATGCGCGCCGAGCGCATGGAGCAGCAGCAGGCCGCCTACGGCCGCCAGCAGGACAAGATCGCCCAGCTGCAGCGCTTCATCGACCGCTTCAAGGCCAAGGCCAGCAAGGCCAAGCAGGCGCAAAGCCGCGTCAAGGCGCTCGACCGCATGCAAAAACTCGCCCCGGTGCTGACCAGCGCCGACTTCGAGTTCGAGTTTCGCGAACCCGAGAGCCTGCCCAACCCGATGCTGGTGATGAAGGAGTTGCAGGTCGGCTATCCGGCTCCGCCCGAGGGGGGCGACGCCAAGATCATCGTACGCGGCATCAACAAGAGCGTGCTGCCGGGCCAGCGCATCGGCATTCTCGGCGCCAACGGCCAGGGCAAATCGACGCTGGTCAAGACGCTGGCGCAAACCCTGCCGACCCAGGGCGGCAGGGTGCAGGAAGGCAAGGGCCTGGCGATCGGCTACTTCGCCCAGCAGGAAATGGACGTGCTGCGCCCCGAGGAAGGCCCGCTGGCGCACATGATCCGCTTGGCCAAGGAGGTCAGCCCGCAGGCGCGCGAGCAGGAGCTGCGCGATTTCCTTGGCCGCTTTCGCTTCACCGGCGACATGGTGATGCAGGCGGTCGGCAGCCTGTCGGGCGGCGAGAAGGCCCGCCTGGTGCTGGCGATGCTGGTCTGGCAGCGCCCCAACCTGCTGCTGCTCGATGAACCGACCAACCACCTCGACCTCGCCACGCGCGAGGCGCTGTCGATGGCGCTGAACGAGTTCGAAGGCACCGTGATGCTGGTCAGCCACGACCGCGCACTGTTGCGCGAGGTCTGTGACGAGTTCTGGCTGGTTGCCGGCGGCAAGGTCGAACCCTTCGACGGCGATCTGGACGATTACCAGAAGTGGCTGCTGGAGCAAAGCCGCGAAGTGGCGCGCGCCGCCAAGGAAGCGCAGGCGGCCGCGTCCTCAGCCGCCCAGGCTGCCAGTGGTGTGCCCGAGCCGGTCAACCGCCGCGAGGACCGCAAGGCCGCGGCGGCAGCGCGCCAGAAACTCGCCGATCAGGCCAAGCCCTTTAAAAAGGAACAGGCGCAAGTCGAACAAAAACTCGCCGCTGCGCAAGCCGAACACGCGCAACTGCTCGAAGCGATGGGCGCCGCCGATGTGCCGCCCGCCACCCGCGCCGACCAAGGCCGCCGCTTGAAGCAGCTCGATGACCAGATCGAGGAGTTGGAAATGCGTTGGCTGGAACTAGGTGAACAGCTGGAGGCGCTGGGAGCGGCCTGAACCGGCCATCCGCCGCGACTCAGGCCTTCACTGCCCGACCGCCTGTTCAATGCGGCGGGCGCGTTGTTCGGGGTCTTCCGTCGGGTTGTAGCGCATGCTGCCGATGCCGGCGGCCGCCTCGGCTGCCGCCTTTTTCTCGGCATCGATACGGGCTGCATCTTCGATCAGTCGGCGTTGATCGGGCAGCAGGCTGACGCCGCGGCCCTGCACATCCGCCTCCCGTGTCCCCGCAGGGCAGTCGCCCTGCACATAGCTGACCATCCCGGCCGGGGTGGTACAGCGGTGCAGACCGGCGGTGGACGGCATGCGTGACGCCTTGAACTGGCTGTAGTACATCCAGCCCGCAGCAATCGCCGCCGCCAGCCCGATGGGCACCAACAAAATCAGAACACTGCGGGTCTTCATGGCGTCGAATCGCTCTGCCGCAGGATCAGGCACCGCCGCCGTGGTGGTTGTTCAGCGCCTGCTGAGACTGGGCCAGCGTGTTCAAAGCCGTCGTCAGCGGGTCGGACGGACCCACCAGACTCAGGGCAGACAGGGTATCGACCGTCGTCGTTGGTGCTGCCGCGGCGGTACTCAGCACTGTCGGGCTGCCCGAGGTCTGGACGGGACCACCCAGATGGCCCAGCAGCTGATCCATCGACGAACCGGCCTGACCGCCGAGCACGTCGTTAAGACTGAGGGCTGAGACATGGCCGACTGGGTTGGTCACGCTGGCTGCAGTCACCGAATTGACCACCGGAATCGCCGACGGGTTGGTTAGATCGAGCTGGATGGTCGTTGTGGTGGTTCCACCCTGACCATCGCTGGCACGGATCGCGAAGGAGTCCCCACCGACGTAGAACGAGGTCGGGTTGCCCGCAGGCATGACCGCCGGGGTGTACGACCAGGTGCCGTCTGGATTGACGACAACCACCGGCTGGGTGAGAGCACCCGTGATGTTGGGCGCCATCACCAGGCTGAAAGTCACCGGATTGCCATCGACGTCGGAGGCGCTGACCTTGTCGGTGATGACGGGTGTATTGCCCGGAACGCTGTAGTTGTAGTTCAACGTGCCCGGATTGAAACCCGGGGCCAGGGGATCGGCCGGTGTCGTGATGAAGATGGGCGGATCATTGACCGGCGAGACGTTGACCGTCACGGTCGTAATAGCCGTGGCGTTGGTTGCGCCAGAGTTATCGTTGACGATGATCTGGAAGCTTTCTGAGCCATTGAAATTTGGGGCGGGCTGATAGGTCCAGTGCCCGTCCTGAGTCACGCCAACCACACTGCCCGGATTCATCCCAGCCGTTGAACCCAGGCTATAGACCAACCACTGGCTCTTGTCACCCAGGGTGATATCGACATCGCTGGCCTGAACGACCCCCGTGGCCTGGGTGTCCTCTGGCGTTGCTGCAGCATAGTTAAGGACATTGAAGACGGGCACGTCATTGACGGCCGTCACACCCAGCTTGACCGTCGTGGTCACTGCCGAGCCATTTTTATCCGACACCTGCACCTGGAAGGAATCCAGCCCATTGAAGTTGGCATCGGGCGTGTACTGCCAGGTTCCATCGTCATTGACCGTGACCGTGCCGTGAGTAGTGGCTCCTGCGGTTGTGAGGGCCCCATTGAGCAATAGCCTGTATCCAGAAGTCAGCGAGCCATCCTCAACGTCCACCGCATGCACCTGCCCGGTGTTGGAGGCGAAAGCAGCCGGATTGCTGTCCTCCATGACCTGCTGGTTGTACTCGTAGGTCACCCCCGCCGCCGCAGGTGTGGCCGAGAAGTTGGGCGACAGCGCAGTCTGTTGGTAGACCGGCGGGTCATTGATCATCTTCACGACGATCGACCAGGTGCTGGTTTCAGCCCCGGCAGTCATCACTCCCGTGCCGTAGTCCGGAGCCACTTGGTAATTGACCACCAGGGTGATTGGCTGACCGGTCACTTGATCGAGCAGCGGATTGCCATTCGGATCCGCATTGTTGTAGTTCGGTGCCGGAATGAAGGTCAGAACCTCATTGAGCCCTTGGCTGACCCGGCTGACCGAGATGATTTGGCCGGCATAACGATCCGCAGAGTCATATACAGGGATCCCCCCGGTATAGGTCTGCACCGTCTGGGTCACTGGATCCAGTGTGATCGACCCATAGTCGATGAAGTGCGACGCCGAGTGAGTCGGGCTGTTGTCCTGCAGGGTCCAGATCACCACTTTGCTGAGGGGTGTCGTCGTAAACCCGTCGTTCTGGATCAGGTTGACGTTGACCAACGGAATGTCTTCCGACGTGATGCTGATATCCGGTCGGCTGTCCGCCACCGGTGTCACCGTGATCGGCTTGGTACCGGTCGCCGAAGCCCCCAGGGGGTCAGTCGTGGTGATGGTCAGCTGATCGGTGCCATTCCAGTCGGGCTTGGGCGTATAGGTCAGCGATGCCAGAGCCGCATTGATATCAGGAACCGGGCCGCTTAACACCAGCGGAGACGCGGCTGTGCCGTTGCCGGTGACCGTGATGTTGGGATTGGTACCCGCGACCAGCGTGCCGTTCTCCACCGTCAGGGACGCCGTCAGCGTGGCATTGTCCGGATCCGTCACGCTGACGGTATTGCCCGCACCACTGAAGCTATAGGGCGTGTCCTCAGGCGTCGTGACCTGACCGTTGTTGTTCGGCACCGTGGGCACGACGATAACCGGCTGGTCGTTGACCGGGTTGACCACCACCGTGGCGGTCGCAGGGGTCGGATCCTCCAGAGCCGGCTGACCAGCCGGAGGCACGTCAATGGCGGCGTACTGAAAGTTGGTCGTGCCGTTCCAGTTCAGCGACGGCATGAAGTAGACCGACCCGGCCGGTACGAGATCTCCGGCCGCAATCGGCTGTGTCATGCCGACATCGCGATAGAGCACGCCTTGCGCAGCCGTAGGCAGCGTGATGACCCGATAGCTGGCGATCGCGCTGTCGACATCGGTGGCCGCCAGTGCAACCTCGATCGGGGTCGGCGGGTCTTCATTACCGGTGGCTGTGATGTCCAGGGTCTGCGGCGGATCGTTGACCGGCAGGACGTTGATCGAGACGACCGAGGTGGCTTGACCGCCCCGACCGTCCGAGGCGATCACCGTGAAACTGTCAGGGCCGTTGTAGTTGGCATTGGGCGTATAGACCCAGGTGCCGTCCGGATTGACGACCACCGATCCGTTGGCGGGATTGGACCCCTGCACATACCCCACCGCATCGCCATCCGGATCGGAAGCCTGCACCCGCGAACCGATCGGTGTGTCTTCCGTCGTGCTTAGCTGGTAGTTACCCGTATTCGGGTTGAAGTTGACGTTCAGCGGATTGGCTGCAGCGTCATAGACCGGAGCATGGTTGATGGCGCTGGGCAGGACACCTGTCCCCAGCCCGAGCGGCAAATTCAGCCCCATCGCATGACTGAGCGTGGGCGAAGTGATCAGCGAGGGATCGCGACCGACCAGGGTCGGCGTATAGCCGCCATCGCCCAACACTTCAGGCGCCGCACGTTCATTCGGCGTGGCAATCGCCCCAGTTTCCGTACTGAGGGCGCCCTGGATCATCACGAAGCCGTCTGGCGAGGTGAGCACCACATCCCCTTGAGCGACGATGTCGCCCGGCTTGAGCTCAGTCACCTCCCCGGTGACCGAACTCCAGCGCACGGCCTTGCCATCGACATCGACCACCGGGCCGTAGGGCATGCGGGTCGGCTTGTAGTTCTGCTGCAGCCAGACGGCTTCCCAACCTTCGGTCTGAGTGGTCAGCCCCTTCGGAGTCTGGGCAGGACGATGCACAACCTGGGAACCTGCTGGCGTGGAATGCTTCTTGGCCATCTTCAACTCCGCTATCAATCCGCTTTCAATCCGACAAAGTCCGCGCGGAGAAAAACTCATCCGCACTGACCCGGGTGCCTTCAAGGATAACCCGATTGCACACCGCTCTCATAGACACAACAGGGGGGAACTCAGAGCAAGAGTTCCCCTTTTCAACGCCTGTCAACGCTCGCGCAGGGCGTAGGCATGGGCGCGCAGAATCGGCTTGAGCAGATAGCTCAGGATCGACTTGCGCCCGGTCAGGATGTCGACCTCGGCGGTCATGCCCGGCATGATCGGCAAACTGCCGTCGTTCAGGTGCACGTGATCGGTCCGAACCCGGATGACGTAGAAGGCGTTGCCGCGTTCGTCGACCTGGGTGTCGGGGCTGATGTTTTCCACCGTTGCACTCATGCCACCGTAGATCGCAAAGTCGTAGGCGCTGAACTTGACCGTGCCATGCTGCTGCGGATGGATGAAGGCGATGTCCTTGGGCTGGATCCGCGCCTCCAGCACCAGCGAGTCGTCCAGCGGTACCACCTCGACCACATCCTTGCCGGGCTGCACCACCCCCCCGATCGTATTGGCCAGCAGCCGCTGCACCCGCCCACGCACCGGCGACCTGATCTGAGCCTTGTCGACCTTGTCGGCCAGAGCCACCGCCCCCTGATTGAGTGAATTGAGTCGGCCGAGCACCTCCGAGAGCTCCTTGCGGGCCTCGTTGCGGAAGGACAACTCGGTCTCCTGGGTCTTGCGACGGGCCTCGCTGATCGCGGCCTGAATGCGGGCGATCTGCGCTGCACTTTGGTCCAGTTCACCCTTGCGGTTGACGATCTCTCGCTCAAGGCGCAGCAGATCCAGTTCGGACACGGCGCCGTTGCGCAGCAGCGGCCGCAGCGTGGCCAGCTCCTTTTGCGTCAACTCCAGCGAGCGTTGCGCCGTGCTGCGCTTGGACTTGATCTCGGCCAGCTCCTGTTCGCGCTGCTCGACCTGCTGCTCGTTGATCGCCAGCAGCGCGTTGAGCTCGGACATGCGCGAGGTGTAGAGGTTGCGCTCCTCATCGACGATGCGGGATTCGTCCGGGTCGTTTGGCTTCGGCGCCGGCGGCTTGAAATTACCCCCTTCGGCCAGCGCCTTGAGTCGGGTCTCGCGCACCCGCAGCGCAAACACCTGGGCAGCGCCTTCCCGAACGCCAGCATTGACTCGGGTCTCGTCGATGCGCAACAGCACCTGACCGACCTCGACCACCTGCCCTTCACGCACCAGAATTTCCGACACCACCCCACCGTCCAGGGCCTGCAGCACCTGAAGCTGATGCGAGGGAATCACCTTGCCCTCACCCCGCGTCACCTCGTCGACCGAGGCCAGCGCCGACCAGATCAACAACAGCACCACGACCACCACGCTGGCGCGCACGATCTGCTGCGCCCGGGCGGTGCGGCTGCGCGACATCACCTCTTCAGCCTCCAGCTCGAAACCACGCACCCCGGTGGTGTCCTCGGTCGGGCTCAGGGTCGGCCCGAACAGGCGGGTCGACACTCGCTCCCACCCTGATTCAAGGCTCAGACGCAGGCGCTCCAACAGGCCCAGCAGACGGCGGGCCAGGCTGATCAGACGTGGATTCATCATGCGGCCCTCCCGACCCGACCGGCTTGCAGCGCTTCCAGCACCTGTTCCTTCGGACCATCGGCCACAACCCGGCCTCCGTCGATGACGATCAGCCGATTGACCATCGCCAGCATCGAGGGCCGGTGGGTCACCAGCACCACCGTCTTGCCCTGAGCGTAGGTGTGCAGGCGCTGCGTCAGCAGTGCTTCGGTCCCCCCATCCATCGCGCTGGTCGGCTCGTCCAGCAGCAGGATCGGCGCGTTGTGCAGCACGGCCCGCGCCACGCCAACACTTTGACGCTGCCCACCCGAGAGCAGATCGCCCCGCTCCCCAACCGGCATATCAAAACCCCGCGGGTGGTGATTGATCCATTCCAGCACCCCGGCCGTCTCGGCCGCTGCGATCACCGCCAGATCGTCCGCACCGGTATGACCCCAGACGATGTTCTCGCGCAGACTGCCGGCAAATAGCGTCACGTCCTGCGAGACGTAGCCGACGTTGGCACGCAGATCGGCCGGGTCGAGCTGACGCAGGTCGATGCCGTCGATCAGGACCGCGCCATCGGAGGGCTCGTACAGACCGAGGATCAGCTTTTCGATGGTCGACTTGCCCGAGGCGATCCGGCCAATCAGCGCCACCTTCTCGCCGGGCTGAATGCGGAAGCTCACACCGCTGAGCGCTTCGTCGTCGCGATTGGGATATTTGAAACGCACATTGCGGAACTCGATCTCGCCGCGCAGCTCGCGGCGATGAATCAGTGACTGCGACCCCTCCCGCTCGCCGTCACGTTCGCCGGGCTGATTCATCACGGCCTCCAGACCCTGCATCGCCGTGCGGGCCGACTGGTACTGCAGCAACAGGCTGATGATCTGAC
>DALYHR010000082.1:0-8174 GCA_031970775.1 Burkholderiaceae bacterium
GCTCGGACAGCAGACCGGCGGCGAAGGCCAGCAGGTAGAGCGTCTCCTGGCGCACGTCCAGAAACGAGGCGTTGGATAGCACGGCGTGCGCCGCCATATCCAGCACGAACATCGCCAGCGCCAGGAACATGCCCAGGATCGGCCGGAAAATGTAGGCCGACAGCCCGCCCTTCTCGTTGGGCAGCAGGTAGTCCTTGGTCAGGAAGATCAGGCTGCCGAAGGCCCCGAGCACCAGCAGGATGATGAAGGTGTCCATCAGCTTGATCTTGCGGCTCTCGGCCACCACCCGCTGCGCGTAGTCCTCCATCCACACCTTCACGTCGGCGGGAATCGGGACCTTGGCGGCGCCGCTGCCCCCGACCGACTTCTGCAGATCGAAATAGCCCGGCGGAATCAGTTCGCTGTAGGTGATGTCCTGTTGTCCGGCCTTGTCCAGCGCGGCATGGGCCAGCAGCGTGTCGCGCGTCATACGGAACAACGCGTCATAGGCGTCATTGGCCTGATTGACGGCACCGGGCTTGAGCTCCAGGGACTCAAAGCTGCTGGCCCGCAACATCGACTCGATCGGCGGGCTTCCCCGCGAGTTGAGCGCATTCTCGGCAATGAAGCACTGCAGACGGCTCGACGGACTGGTTTGGCACTTGCTCGCGTCGCGCGACTCGATCGAGATGATCCGGTCGACCGACATCCTGGCGATGATGTTGGCGATCCCGAAATACAGGGCGTACCAGGACGACACCGACAACAGCACGATCCAGCCCATCAGGATCAGGCCCTTGGCCAACTTGACCGAATAGACGCGAAACCACGCCAGCGTGATCAGCAGTTGTCTTAGGTCGTTCATGGTGACGTTCTCTTTAGCTCAGCAGATCAGCCAATGTACGCGCGACCACCTGAGTGGCGCGCCGCAAATCTTCCAGCACCAGATGCTCGTCGGCGCGCTTGGCGTTGCTCTCGAACACGGTGCGCGGGCCGGCACCGTAGATGGCGGCCGGCACGCCCCGGGCGCCGAAGAGACGCACATCGGTGTAGAGCGGCGTGCCGGAGGTTGGGATCGGCTCGCCAAACACCGCTTGCCCGTGGCGTTGCAAGGCAGCCACCAAGGCGGCGTTACCCGCCTGGGGCTGGAGCGACTCGGCCAGCAGCAGGCGGCGGATGTCGACGCGCAAACCGGGGAAGCTCGCGGCGGCTTCCTCGATGACGCGTCGCACGTCGGCCTCGACTTCGCTGGAGTTTTCCTCGGGGATCATGCGGCGGTCGAGCTTGAAGACCACCTTGCCGGGCACGACGTTGGTGTTGGTGCCGCCCTCGATGCGGCCGACGTTCAGGTACGGGTGCGTGATGCCCGGCACCTGCGAGGTGATCGACTGGTAGCGCTGGTTCTGGGCGTAGAGCGCGTTCAGGATCGTCACCGCGCCTTGCAGCGCGTCGATGCCGGTGCTCGGGATGGCGGCGTGCGCCATCTTGCCGTGCACCGTCACTTCGAGCTGCAGGCAGCCGTTGTGGGCCGTGACGACCTGGTAGCTAAAGCCGGCGGCCAGCAGCAGATCCGGCTTCGTCAGCCCTTGCTCCAGCAGCCAGCCGGGGCCGAGTTCGCCGCCGAATTCCTCGTCATAGGTGAAGATCAGCTCGACGCCGCCGCGCAGCGTGCGGCCCTGGGCGGCGCAGACCGCCTCCAGCGCGCGTAGCGCGAAGGTGTAGCTGGCGAAGTCGCTCTTGCTCACCGCTGCGGCGCGGCCGTAGAGCTTGCCGTCGACCACCTCGCCGCCGTAGGGGTCGTGGCTCCAGCCCTCGCCCGGCGGCACCACGTCGCCGTGGGCGTTGAGCGCGATCACCGGGCCGCCTGCGGCGTAGCGTCGGCGCACGATCAGGTTGGTGAGCGACTCCAAGCCGTAGGCGCGCACGGCATCCCCCGGCACCGGGTACTTGTCGGCGGGCAGGTCGAAGCCAGCCAGCAGCTCGGCGGTGCGCTCGGCGTGCGGGGCGTTGTTGCCCGGCGGCGTGTCGGTCGGCACGCGCACCAGCTCCTGCAGGAAACGCACCTGCTCGTCGAAGTGCTGGTCGATCCAGGCATCGAGCCCGGCATGGAGATCGGCGGGGTGGACTGCGGTCATGGTGCCTCGCTGGCGAGTTGTTCGATCAGGGTCGTGAAGGCTTGCACCGCCAGATCGGCGTCCTGGCTGCTCACACCTTCGAGCGGGTTGTGGCTGATGCCGGAGTTCAGGCCGCGGACGAACAGCATCGCCTGCGGCAGCAGTTCGTGCAGCTTCATGGCGTCGTGGCCGGCGCCGCTGGGCAGGCGGTGCACCGGCAGGCCGAGCTGCGCCACGGCACGCTCCCAACGCTGCTGCCAGGCCGGCGCGCTGGGGGCGGCGGGGGCGCGCATCGTTTCTTCCAGCGTGAAGTGCAGGCCGCGGCCGTCGCTGATCTCCTGCAGGCGCGTCAGCACATCGGCCAGGCAGGCGTCGCGCGCTGCGTCGGTGGTGGCGCGGATATCGAGGCTGAAGCGGCAGCGCCCCGGAATGACGTTGATCGAGCCGTTGGGCACGTCCAGCATCCCAACCGTGGCCACTACATGCTGCACCGACAAGGCGCGCTGCTCGATGAACAGCGCCAGCTCGGCCACGCCCAGCGCGGCGTCGCGGCGGCGATCCATCGGCGTGGTGCCGGCATGGCTGGCCTGACCCGTCATCTCGCCGACGAAGCGCACGCTGCCGTTGATCGAGGTGACGACACCCAGCGGCAGATCGAGTTCGCTCAGCACCGGCCCCTGCTCGATGTGGACTTCGACAAAGCCCAGGTACAACGCCGGGTCGCGCCGCAGCGCCTGAATCGTCTCAAGGCTCGGATCAAGCCCGGCGTGGCGCATCGCCTCACGCATCGTCACGCCGTCGGCATCGCTTTGATCGAGCCAGGCTGGGTCGAACTGTCCGGTCAGCGCACTCGAGCCCAGGAAGGTCGCCTTGTAGCGCTGTCCCTCCTCCTCGGCAAAGCCGACCACCTCGATGCTGAAGGGCAAGCGCCGGCCGGCCTGATGCAGCTCGCGCACCGCCAGCATCGGCACCAGGATGCCGAGCCGGCCGTCGTACTTGCCGGCATTGCGCACCGTGTCGTAGTGACTGCCGGTGAGCAGGCGGGGCGCCTTGGGGTCGCGGCCGTGATAAACGCCGACCACATTGCCGACCGCATCGAGGCGCACCTCGTCGAAGCCGCAGTCCTCCTGCATCCATGTCATCAGCTGCGCTGCGCAGGCGCGGTGAGCGTCGCTCAGATAGGTCACGGTCAGCTCGCCGCGTTCGGCGTAGCCCGGCTCGCTGTGACGGGCGAGCTGCTCGGCCCAGTCCCAGACCTGTTCGCCCAGCCGCGGGTGAATGCCGAACTTGTCAGCCAGACGGATTTCAGCAATGCGATGGATGTTGCGCAGGCACTCGGCGCGCTCGTCCTCGACCTGTGCCAGCAGCCTGCGCTCGAAGGTGGCGATAATCTCCTGTCGGCTCAGGCCCATACCGCGCGGGCCGCGCACCGCCAGGATGAACGGAAAGCCGAAGCGGGCGTTGTAGGCCTGATTGAGTTGCTGCAGGTGTTCAAACTCGGCCGGTGTGCAGTCAGTCAGGCCGGCACGACTTTGCTCGCCGGTGCTCTCGGCGGTCAGGGAACGCGACACCATCGCCTTGCCGGCCAGTTCGGGGTGAGCACGGATCAGCCCGAGTTGTTCGCTGCGGCTGGCGTGGTGCACCACCTCGATCAGCACCTGACGCAGATGCGGCAGGCTGCGCAGCGGGCGTTGCCCCGCGGCACGCTCGGCGATCCACGGGGAGTGTTCGTAGACACCCTCCAGCAGCGTCACAAATTCAGCGACAGAGGCGAGGTTGAGCTGGGTGAGGGTCAGCAGCATGGTCGAGGTCCTTGGCTCATGACCAGACAAAGGCCGTGGCCGGGTCAAAGGGGTGTACCCGACGCCAATGGCGGGCGATGTCGATGCGCCGGGTGATCCAGACGCGGTCGTGCGCCTGAACATGGTCGAGGAAGCGCTGCAAGGCCCGCATCCGCCCCGGACGACCGAGCAGACGGCAGTGCATGCCGATGCTCATCATCGACGGCCGCTCCTCGCCTTCGGCGTAGTGCACATCAAAGGCATCTCGCAGGTACTGGAAGAACTCATCGCCGTGGCTGTAGCCCTGCGGCAGCGCGAAGCGCATGTCGTTGCAGTCCAGCGTGTAGGGCACCACCAGATGCGGCGCGAGGCTGCCGTCGGAGCGCAGCACCTTGAGCCAGAACGGCAGATCGTCGCCGTAGTAGTCGCTGTCGTAAGCCACGCTGCCATGTTCAGCTGCGTAGTCCACCAGCAGGCGGCGCGTGTTGGGGCTATCGCGGCCGGTGTACCAGCCCGCACCATGCAGCTGCCGGGCGGCATCGCCGGTCAGCCGGGCGACGATCTCCAGGCCGCGCTGCAGATGTTCGCGCTCGGTGGCCTCGTCAACGTTCTGATAGTGGATCCAGCGCCAGCCATGGCAGGCGATCTCGTGGCCGAGCTCGACGAAGGCGGCCGTCAGCTCGGGGTGACGCTCCAGCGCCATCGACACCCCAAACACCGTCAGCGGCAGGCCGCGCCGCTCAAACTCGCGCAGCAGGCGCCAGACGCCGACACGGCTGCCGTACTCGTAAATGCCTTCCATGCTGAGATGGCGGGCCGGGAAGGCCGGCGGACTGGCCATCTCGGAGAGGAACTGCTCGCTGCCGGCATCGCCGTGCAGCACCGAGTTCTCGCCGCCCTCCTCATAGTTCAGCACGAACTGCACCGCCACTCGGGCGTTGCCCGGCCACTGGGGGTGAGGCGGGTTGCGGCCGTAGCCGATCAGGTCTCTGGGATAGCGTGGAACAGGTTGCGAGGGATTCACGGGGTCACCACCTTTCGCGCCTTTGGGGTTCGGGTGCGCCGCTGCGGCAAGACGGCGGGCCGCAGCACCTCGGCCAGATCCGGCACGCGCGGATGCAGTTTCAGATTACGTTCGACATGGCCCAGATGTTCCGTCATCAGGCGCTGGGCCAGCGGGACATCGCCTTGCTCGAGCGCCTCGACCAGCGCCACATGCTCGGCATGCGACTGCTCAGCCGAGTGAGCGCTTTGCACCATCAGCGAGATCAACGAGCAGCGACGCAGCAGATCTTCCAGCAACTGCGCCAGCACGTCATTGCCGGCCATGCGGGCCAGAAGCACATGGAAATCCGCCAGCAGGCGAGTCCGCCCCGGCACATCGGTGCGCGCCACGGCAGCCGCCTCGTCCGCAAGATGCGCGCGTAGCCGAGCGCCCTGTGCCGCGGTGAGCACACCGCACAACTCGCTCACCAAGGCCGACTCCAGCAGGGCGCGCACGGCAAAGACCTGACGGGCCTCTTCAAGACTGGGGCGAGCGACAAAGGCGCCACGCCCGGGATCCAGGGTGACGAGCCGGTCGCGGCTGAGCTGATTGAGCGCCTGACGCACCAGGGTGCGCGACACCCGGAACAGATCGGCGATCGGCTGCTCGGCCAGCTTGGTGCCGGGCATCAGGCGGCGCTCGACGATGGCGGTGGTGATGGCCTCGACGATCAGATCAGTGGCGGGGCGGGACATAGACAAAGTGTATACACTTTTGACTCCTCGCATGACCCTGATCCACCCGGATTCACCCGATTGAAAGGACCCGCGATGGGACGCCTCAGCACCCACGTGCTCGACACCATGAATGGCTGCCCGGCCGCCGGCATGCAGGTCACCCTGCAGCGGCAGGACACCGACGGCCAATACCGCACCCTGCAGCAACTCACCCTCAACGCCGACGGACGCAACCCGGACGGCCCGCTGCTCGACGCCAGCTCCATGGCCGTCGGCCGCTACCGGCTGATCTTTGCCGTAGCGAGCTATTTTCTCAGTCGTGGCGCCAACTTACCCGACCCCCCCTTTGTTGACGAGGTGCCAATCGACTTCGGCATCGCCGATGCCGCCGGCCACTATCACGTGCCACTGCTGGTCAGCCCCTGGTCCTATTCGACCTACCGGGGCTCGTGAACTGTCCGTGATGCTTGTCACAAACTCTGGCATGCCTCTTGCGAGGCATCCAGCATCGCCACAGAACCTGCCGCGCCCCAGGGCCGGCCATGCACCGCAACGCTGCCTGGATGCACCGAGTTGGGGTTAATCCCGAACAAACCAGGTAGACGGCCAGCGATTTGTGCACCAAAGTGTATGCAATCTTTCTGTCAACTGGACCGCTGATGACGCTGTACCTGCTGGACTGGGCCAATCTGCTGCTGCGCTGGGCGCATGTGATCGTGGCGATCGCCTGGATTGGTTCCTCCTTCTACTTCGTCTTCCTCGACAGCAGCCTGACCCGGCCCACCGCCCCCGACCTCAAGGCGCGCGGCGTCGACGGCGAACTCTGGGCGGTGCATGGCGGCGGCTTCTACAACCCGCAAAAGTATCTGGTCGCGCCCCAGTCGCTGCCCGAGCATCTGCACTGGTTCTACTGGGAAAGCTATTCCACCTGGCTGACCGGATTCGGCCTGCTGACCGTGCTGTACCTGTTCAACGCCAGCACCTTTCTGGTCGATCGCACCGTACACGACTGGTCGGCCACGGCGGCCATCGGGGCCGTGCTGGCGCTGCTGGCCGGCTTCTGGCTGGCCTATGACCGGGTCTGCCGCACGCTGGGCCAGGGCCCCAAGGGGGAGCGCTGGGTGGGCTTGGCCGTGCTGATCCTAGTGGTGGCGGCGAGCTGGGGCGCCACCCAGCTCTTCGCCGGCCGGGCCGCCTTCCTGCTGGTGGGCGCGATGATGGCCACCGCCATGAGCGCCAATGTGTTCTTCTGGATCATCCCGGGCCAGCGCACCGTGATCGCCCAGATGAAGGCCGGCGAGCCGGTCGACCCGATCCACGGCCAGCGCGCCAAGCAGCGCAGCGTGCACAACACCTACTTCACCCTGCCGGTGCTGATCGCGATGCTGTCCAACCACTACGGCTGGCTTTATCAGGGCCCGCACGCCTGGGCCGTGCTGGTGGTGCTGATGGGGGCCGGGGCGCTGATCCGACACAGCTTTGTCGCCCGCCACAAGGCGCGGGTCGAAGGTCGCCCGGCGCCCTGGGGCTACGCCATCGCCGGCACGCTGCTGCTGATCGGCCTGGCCGCCGCGCTGGCGCCCGCCGCCGCACCGCAGAGCGCCGCCGCCCCGCTGCGCTTTGCCGAGGTCCAGCGGGTGATCGATCAGCGCTGCGTGCCCTGCCACAACGCCAGTCTGGCCAACAAGGGCGTGGCGCTCGATAGCGCCGAAGGCATCAGCCGCCACGCCGCTGCTGTGATGCAGCAGGCCGTGCTGCAGCGCCAGATGCCACTGAACAACGCCACCGGCATCAGCGAAGCCGAGCGCGATCTGCTGCGCCGCTGGTTTGAAGCCGGCGCCACCACCACGCCCTGAGGCTTTCCCCTTCCCCCTGAACCATCCCATCGAGGAGTCCTGCATGAGCACTGCCCTGGTCCACCCTGTGGACGAGCGACTACCGACCGGACGCCTGGCTGCGCTCGGCTTGCAGCATGTGCTGGTGATGTACGCCGGCGCGATCGCGGTGCCGCTGATCGTCGGCCGCGCCCTGAAACTCTCGCCCGAGCAGGTGGCGATGCTGATCAGCGCCGACCTGTTTTGCTGCGGGCTGGTCACGGTGATTCAGTCGCTCGGCTTCGGACGGGTCTTCGGCATTCGCCTGCCGGTGATGATGGGCGTGACCTTCGCCGCGGTCGGCCCGATGGTGGCGATGGCCAATGCCCAAGGCGGCGTGGATGGCGCTCGGGCGATCTTCGGCGCCATCATCGGCGCCGGCCTGATCTCGATGGCCATCGCCCCGCTGATGAGCCGGCTGCTGCGCTTTTTCCCGCCGGTCGTCACCGGCACGATCATCGCGGTGATCGGCATCAGCCTAATGCGGGTCGGTGTGGGCTGGGCGCTGGGTGGCCCGGCCCATCTGGCCCAGAACGTCGATGTGCCCAAACTGGTGGCGATGGTCGATGTCGCCAAGGCCACGGCCGAAGCTGCAGCCGCCTCAGCCGCAGCGACCGGAGCTTCGGTCCCGCCGCTCAAGCTGGCCGGACCGGTGCCGATGCTCAACAACCCCGGCTACGGCGCGCTCGACAACCTCGGCATCG
>DALYHR010000083.1:0-7990 GCA_031970775.1 Burkholderiaceae bacterium
AATCATGCCACGATCCCGTGGGCCGTTCAGGGCAATGCCCGAGTGATTTCCGCCAGCTGATACAGCCCGCCGAAGACCGTGCGGTGACGCAGGATGCGGGCGTCGGGGGGCAGCCAGGTCTGCAGCGGCAAGCGCCACAGATCAAGTGCGAAGGGTTCAAGCGTGCGCAGCACCCCGAGCATCGGCAGGTGCAGCGGGTGCAGCAGCGCCGGGCGGTGGTAGTCGACCACCACCAGCCTGCCGCCCGGACGCAGCACGCGCAATGCTTCGGCCAGCGTGGCGCGGCGCACCGGCTCGGGCATTTCGTGCAGCAGGAAAAACAGCAGCGCCCGGTCGACGCTGCCATCGGGTTGAGGCAGCGCGGCGCAGTCGGCGCGGGTCAGCTGCACGCTCACCGGCAGCTCGGCCGGAAGCTTGGCGCGCAGGTTGTCGAGCTGCACCGGCAGAACGTCGACCACTTCCAGAGCGCCGTCGGCGGCATGCCGCCGAGCCAGACGTTCGGTCAGATCGCCGTAGACGCAGGCCAGCTGCAGGGTGTGCCCTGTCAGCGGGGCCGGCCCCAGCGCGTCCAGCGCCAGCGTGCCGAGCCGCCGGTACTGGCCCCACAGTATCAGGTTGACCAGCCAGGGTCGCTCGAAGACCTGCACGGCCCGCGGGTGCACATAGGCCCACCAGTAAACCGCGTCGAGATAGCCGGGCACGGCAACGGTGGAGTCGGTGGCATCGGGCAAGCCTTTCAATCGCATCTCCTGGGGTTCTGGCAACGGCATAGCCCCCGATCGTATGCGTGTTTACCCGTAGATCTCCTGAACGCCCACTCAGTCAGACGCGGTTGCTGCGCTTCAGGGGTGAGTGATCGTGCGGTTGCGACCCAGCGACTTGGCTTCGTACATGGCGTGATCGGCGCGAGCCAGCACGGCGTGCTCGTCGGCGTCGTCGGGATGCGATTCGCTCACGCCCAGGCTGATGGTGATGTGGCCGAGCGTGCCAAAGGAGGCCGCCTCGACTGCGCGGCGCAGGCGCTCGGCCAGATGCGGGCCTTCCTCGGCATCGCGCGGTTCGGGCACCAGCACGACGAATTCCTCGCCCCCGAAGCGTGCGACCAGATCGGTGGCGCGGCAGCCCTGGGCCAGCAGGCGGGCCAACTGCGTCAACACGCCATCGCCGGCCGGGTGCCCGTGCTCGTCGTTGATCTGCTTGAAGTGGTCAATGTCGAGCATGATCAGGGTGAAGGTGCGGCCGCTGCGCCGCATCTGCAGGAAGGACTCGTTCAGCCGCTCGTCGAGCCGGCGCCGATTGGCCACCCCGGTCAGGGCGTCGATCGAGGCCAACTGCTCCAGCCGCAACTCCTGCACCTTCAAAGTGGTGATGTCGTGCAGGGTGCCCAGCGCGCGCACCGGTGTGCCCTGGGTGTTGAAATCAATGCGCGCGCGGTGCCGCACCCAACGCTGTGCGCCGGCAGGGCCGCGAACGCGATGAGTGATGTCGAAGCGTAGTCCGCGCAGGGCGTCGCGCCAGGCGTGTTCGACCTGAGAGCGATCGATCGGCTCGGTGATGCGGTCCAGCAGGTCGCCAAAGCGGTGCAGATCCAGGGGGTCGCAGCCCAGGATGCGGCCGGTTTCGGCCGAGCAGCTCACTGGCATGTCCGGCCCGGGGTGATTGCTGTGCCAGCTTCCCAGATGGGCCAGAGCCTGCGCCTCGGCCAATTCGGTGGCCATCAGTTCGAGGTTGCGCTCCTGTGCCGACAGCGCCAGATGCAGCTGCACGCGCAGCCGCAGGATGTCCGAGTTGATCGGCTTGGCGATGAAATCAGCTGCACCGGCCCGCAACGCCCGCGTCTCGCTGGCCGGGTCGGAGCGTGCCGTCACGAAGATCACCGGAATGCGCCGGGTCTGAGGCTGCTGACGCAGGGCATCGAGCACGGCCATGCCATCCATGCCGGGCATCAACATGTCCAGCAGGATCAGATCCGGGGCGCCGCCGGCCACCAGCTCCAGCGCCTGCGGCCCGCTGGTGGCGAACTGGGTTTCGTAGCGATCCTCGAGCGCCTTGGCCATCACCAGGATGTTGCCGGGCTCGTCGTCGACGATCAGCAGCCGGGGCAGCGCCAGAGCCGGCTGAGGGGGGGTCGATTCGGTCATGAGCACAGCTCCGACGAGGGTTCAGGCCTCAAGCCATTGGCGGAATTGTTCCAGCGCCTGCAAGGCCACGGCGTAGCGCAGCGAGGCAGTCGCGGTGGCGATCGACTGGAAGGGCGCGGCCAGATCGGTTCCGGACAACTCGGCCCTCAGGGCATCGCTCTGCGCCAGCGCCTGGATCTTTTGGGTTCGCAGCGACTGTTCCAGCTCGTTCAGCCGGTTGGCCAGGGTCTGCCGACTTGGGAGGCTCCGAGGCGGGGCTGCCGCAGGCGGTGTGTCCGGGGGGCTGCCGGTTCGTTCGGCATCCTGCAGCGCCTGAAAGGTGGTGATCAGATCCAGATAGGTGCTCTGCAGCAGGGTGCGGCTGGCACTGTCCAGGGCCGTCTGCGACTGCAGTCGATGCTCCAGATCGCCGGCCAGCGTAAACAGCGCGACAGCCCCCAGATTGCCGGCCATGCCGCGCAGCCGATGCAGCAAGGCGGCCGCCTCTGTCAGATCGCCCTGGTCGAGCCGGCCGATCAATCCGGGCCAAAGATCTGCCACCTCGCCCAGGAAGCTGTCGATCAGCTGGAAGAACAGGGCGCGGTCGTCGTTCAGGCGCTGGCGCACGGCGTGCATGTCCAGACCGGCGACGTCGGGCCAGTCCTCTGACCCCGATCTGAGTACGGGTTGGCGCGGCATCAGCGGCAGGGGTTGCCCACGCGTCTGCTCGACCAGCCGGCGCACCACACGCACCAATCGGCTCGGTTCAATCGGCTTGGTCAGGAAGTCGACCATGCCTGAACCCAGGGCGCGTTCGCGCTCGGAAGGCAGCGCCCCGGCGGTTAGCGCCACGACGGGCAGGGTGGCTGCGCGCGGCAGGGCATGCAGTCGGCGCGTGGTCTCGCAGCCGTCGAGGTCGGGCATCTGCACGTCCATCAGCACGATGTCGAGCGGGCGGGCCTCCAGATCGCCGAGGCGACTGAGCGCCTGCGCGCCGGAATCACACAGCGTCACCTGCGCCCCCTCGTATTCGAGCAGCCGGCGGCAGACTTCCAGATTGATGGCGCTGTCATCAACCACCATGACGTGGATGCCGTACAGCCAAAAGCTGTGACCGGGGTCGACCGGAGTGTGGTCGAGCACGTGACTGAGCCGGCCGGTGCGGCGGGCCACCGAGTCGTTGACGGTGTTGAACAGCATCGAAGCGGACACGGGCTTGGTCAGCACACCATCCGGGCGCAACGCGGCCTCGGCCAGCGCCGCTTCGAGGTCGCTGCGCTCGCGAGCCGTGATCATCACCACCGCAGGCATGCGGTCAGGGCCGAGTTCCTCGCTGACCTTGGCCAGGGTGGCCAGGCCATCCAGGCCCGGCATGCGCCAGTCCAGCAGCAGGCAGTCGATGGCCCGGCCCTGCGCGAGGTGGTCGCGCAGCCGCTCCAGCGCGGTGAGGCCATCGGGGGCCGTCTCGATCATCCAGCCCAGCCGGTGGCCGGTGTTGTCGATCCATTCGCGCTCTGTCGGCTCGTCGTCGGCGGCCAGGATGCGCAAGCCGGTCGGCGGTTGGCTGGGGCTGATCTGGATCTCATGACGCGCCTGGCAACCAAACTCGAGCTCAATCGTGAATCGGCTGCCCTGAGCCGGAGTGCTGTCGACCGCAATCCGGCCACCCATGCGGTCGGTCAGCTGCCGAACGATCGACAAGCCCAGACCTGAGCCGCCGTAGCGCCGGGTGGTGGATGCGTCGGCCTGGGTGAAGGGTTGGAACAGCCGCGGCAGCACCTCAGGGTCGATGCCGATGCCGGTGTCCTGCACGCTCACCGCCAGGCGAAGCCGATCGCCTTGGCGTTCGAGCACGGTGGCCTCGACCCGGACATTGCCTCGCTCGGTGAACTTGATCGCGTTACTGGTCAGGTTGAGCAGCACGTGGCGCAGCTTGTCGGCATCACCCACGAGCTGGCACTCCGGGGTGCCGAGATCGGGGGTCGCCAGGATCAGCGACAACCCCTTGTTGCGCGCCAGCGGACGCATGACGTGGTCGAGATCGTCGAACAACACGCGCAACTCGAAGGGCTCCTGCACCAGGTCGATGCTGCCCGCTTCGATGCGTGCCAGGTCGAGGATGTCGTTGATCTGACCGAGCAGCGAGCGGCTGGCCGCTTCAATGGTCGACAGCAGCTGGCGCTGCTCCTCGTCCAGGGTGGTGTGCCCGAGCATGTAGCCCATGCCGATGATCGCGTTGATCGGGGTGCGGATCTCGTGGCTCATATTGGCCAGGAACCGGCTCTTGGCCTGATTGGCCTGCTCGGCCGCCAGCCGGGCGTTGCGCAGTTCGGTCACGTCGAACAGCCAGACCAGCGTGGCGGGGGCTCCTTCGTGCTCGATGGGCATGTAGGTGGCCATCGCCCAGAGGGAGGCCATCTCGGGCTGATCGGGTTGGCGCAGCTCCACCAGTTCGTGGCTGACCGACTCGCCCTGTTCCAGCCGTTGCTGGATGGCCTCGAATCCGGCCTGATCGACATGGCAGTCCCGCAGTGACAGCCCCAGGGCCTGTTGGGCATCGCGCTGTACCAGCTGGCAAAACGCCGCATTGGTGAATCGCACCCGATGTTCGGGTCGGTCGAGAATGGCCACGGCCATCGGCGCGGACATCAGGACGGTGCGCATCAACTGTTGCTGACGCCGGGTATGGCCGAAGTCGACCATGACCGAGCGGGTGTGCAGGAAGCGGCCTTCGGCGTCGCGTACTACCGTGGCGGTGATCAGGCCGTAGAAGATCGAGCCATCACGGCGCACCAGCTCGACTTCGACTTCCTCGATGCGGCCGGTCTGCAGGAACTGCGGGAACATCTCGACGAAACGGGCCTGGTAGATCGGCGGCATCAGGTCGGTCAGCCGACGCTGGCCGACCAGCTCCTCACGGCGATAGCCCAGCCAGCGCAGCTCGGTGTTATTCATGCCCAGGATCAGGCCGGTGGCGTCGATCGAGTGGTAGCCCGACGGGGCGTTGTCGTAGAGATCCTCGATGCGCGCCAACTGCTCGTTCAGGCGCTGCTCGGTCTCGATGCGCTCCGTGATGTCCAGGTTGGTGCCGCTCATCAGGAGGGTCTGCCCCTCGGCATCGCAGAGTACTTCGCAGTCCGCCTTGATCCAGCGGATCCTCCCGTCCGGGCGAACGATGCGGAAGCGGGTGTCCAGCGGCAGTTTCTGTGCCAGCGAATGCTGAACGTCTTCGGTAGCCCGGGCCCGATCGTCGGGATGAAGCCGGTCGCTCCAGTCGGCGAACTCGCCCCGGAACATGGCGGCGTCGGTGCCATAGATCTGGTGCATGCGCTCATCCCAGCGCAGCGTTTGATCCGAGATGTCGTAGACCCACAGGCCGATGCCGGCGGCGCGGTTGGCCAGGGTGATCTGCTGATTGGCGCGGGCCAGCTCTGCGGTGCGTTGCTCGATCTGGCCTTCCAGACTGATGTTGAGCAGCTCCAGCTCCCGGCGGGCGGCGACCAGCGGTGTGATGTCTTCGGTGAAGATCAGGAGGCCGCCGACCAGGCCGTGCCGGTCATGCCAGGGGCGAACTTCCCAGCGCAACCATTGCATCGAGCCGTCGGCGTTGGCGAAGCCGTCCGCCTCGGCCAAGATCACTTCGCCGCCCAGGGCTCGCTGATGCACGGCTCGCCAGGCTTCGCTGATCTCGGGGGCGATCTGATAGTACGAGTGGCCGAGCAGTTCCCGATCCCCCAGGCTGTAATCGCTGCGCCAGCGCTGGCTGACGGCCAGATAGCGCATCTGCGCATCGAACATGGCCAGAGCGGCAGGGGCGTGTTCGATGAAGAGCTGCAGCCGGTTCTGGCTGTCGACCCAGGCTTCCTCGGAGCGGCGCAGCCGGCGCAGCGCCAGCGCACCGATGGCCCCGAGCAGCGCCACGCCGGCCACAAAACCGGTGATCCGCCAGACCAGGGTACGGCGCAGCTCCTGATGGACGATCGACACCGGCAGCGAGCGCCGCACGATCAGAGGCAGGCCGCGCACCCGTCGGGCCGCTACCAGTTCGGGGCCGGCCGGAGTGTCGATGCGGTCGACCCAGGAGTCCTGCCCGGCGTTCAGTGCCTGAAAGTAGGGCTGGGTAGCGATGCTTTCGCCCAGGATTTCGGGGCTGGCCGGGTGGCGTGCCACCAGCAGACCGTCTTCGGCCCGATACAGGCCGACGCCCTGCAGGGTATGCCAGTGGGCGTACTGGAAGACCCCGGACAGATACCCCATGTCGACCCCGATCTGCACGATGCCGATGACCCGCTCCTGCGGGTCACGCACCGTGCGGGCCAGGGGGAAAAACATCTTGTGCACCGTGCGGCCCTTGAGGGCTTCGCCGATGTAGGGTTCGGAGGCCCCGCCCATCAGGGCGCGGAAGTAGCGCCGGTCGGTGACTCGGGGTGAGGCGGTGCGCAGTGGCGGCGGTGATGAACTGGTGGCAACCGTTTCGCCCTGAGCGTCGTAGACGAAGATGGCCCCGGACTGGTGCAGAAAGCGGGTCAGTGCGGACAGACGCTTCCAGCCCGGCTCATGGCGCAGGCCCTCGAGGCCGACTTCACCGATCAGATCGACCGTGGCCTGGGCCGCGGCGTCGATGCGGCCGATCGAGCGCACCACGTGTTCGTCCAGCAGCAGCGTCGAGGTTTCCAGCTCGCGCCGGGCCAGGGTCTCGGCGTCCTGGTAGTCCGTCCAGAGGGTGGCCGCAAAGCCGAGGGTCATCAGCAGGAGCCCGACCGCAACGATTCCGATCGTCCAGCGCCAGGCATGAGGCGGCTGGTACTGCGCAGCAGCGGAGTCGAGCCGGACGGAGGAGGGGGCCTCGAAGGTCATGACCGCATTGTGCAGTTGCTGACCCAAGGTCAGGCCCCGGCACATGCGGGGCTTACCCTGGGGGCTCAGATCTCGAAACTGCTGATCTGCAGGGATGGGTTGAGGGCCTCTTCGATCACCGCGCGAGTCAGGGGCGGAGCAAAGCTGCGGATGAAGTCGTAGGCGTAGCTGCGCAGATAGGCCCCGCGACGCAGCCCGAGCCGGGTAACGTTGGTGGCGAAGAGGTGGCGGGCATCGATGGCGCGCAGCGGGGCATCGCGAACCTCGTCGTAGGCGATCGAGGCAATCAGCCCGACCCCGAGCCCGAGCTCGACATAGGTCTTGATGACGTCGGCATCCATCGCCGCGAGCACCAGATTCGGTTCCTGCCCGCAGCGTCCGAAGGCCTCGTCGATGTGACTGCGCCCGGTGTAGCCGTTTTCATAGGTGATCAGCGGAAACTGCGCGAGCCGGGCCAGCGTCAACGGCAGCCCGCGTTGTGACTCCTCGGCCAGCGGATGGTGCTGCGGCACCACCACCGCATGGGTCCAGCGGTAGCAGGGCAGCGCGACCAGCTCTTCGTGTTCGGCCAGTGCCTCGGTGGCAATGCCGATGTCAGCTTCGCCGCTGCGCAGCAACTCGGCCACCTGCTGAGGGGAGCCCTGATGCAGATGCAGCCGCACTTCGGGGTGCGCAGCGCAGAAGTCGCGCACCGCCGGCGGCAGCGCATAGCGCGCCTGCGAGTGGGTCGCGGCAATCGATAGCGTGCCGCGCGACTGCGCGGCGTAGTCGGCCCCGGCGCGCCTGAGGTTGTCCGATTCGAGCAGCAGGCGCTCGACGATCGGCAGGATCACCTCGCCCGGCGCGGTCAGCCCGGTCAGCCGCTTGCCGCTGCGCACGAAGATGTCGACGCCGAGCTCTTCTTCCAGCTCGCGGATCTGCCGACTCACCCCCGGCTGAGAGGTGTGCAGTGCGCTGGCGACCTCGGTCAGGTTGAAGCCCTGGCGGATCGCCTCGCGCACCGAGCGCAATTG
>DALYHR010000084.1:0-7981 GCA_031970775.1 Burkholderiaceae bacterium
GCTTCCAGCCGCAGTGCGTTGCTGTCCTCGGCATCGGCGATGGTCATCATCTGGTAGGCAAAGTCGATCGCCTTGCGCTGCTCGCTCTTGACCAGATAGAACGCCCAGATGCCCCACAGCACCCAGAATAGCTGCGGGTTCGGGCCCACCTGCTCACTGATGCGCTGCGCCCGCTGATAGACCTCGGCCACATCCGGTGCGGCCCAGCCCTTGAGCATGGTCAGTGCCACGCCCAACGTCGACAGCAGCGCCAGTTCGGTGCGATGGCGTTCCTGCTCGTCGCTGATCAGGCGGGCAGCTTCCAGACCGCGACGCAGATGATTCTCGGCTTCCACCATGGCGGAAGAGGCCACGGCCCGTCGCCCGGCATCGAGCCAGAACGGCACCGAGCGCAACGGCTGATCGGCCTTGACCCAGTGCTGGGCAATCCGCTCGGGCAAGGTGTCGCCCGAGGTGTCCTGCTCGAGATGGGCAGCAATCTGGGCGTGATAACCCTGACGCGTGCGTCGAAGCATCGAGTCGTACGAGGCGTCCTGAATCAGGGCGTGGCGAATGGTGAAGCCATTGCCGGAGGCGTGGACGATGCCTTTGTCCAGCAGTTGATCGATCCCGGCCAGCAGGATGGGCTCCTCCTCGGGGAAGATCGACTGCAGCTGTTCAAAGTTCCATTCGCGGCCGATGCACGACCCCAGTTGAAGGACCTTGCGCGCCTCGGCGGGCATGCGGTCCAGGCGAGCCATGAGCAGATCCTGCAGCGAGGCTGGAACGATGGTGTCCGGCAGCGGGCCGCTGATCTGATACTGGCCCTCGGGGCCCTGCCGCAGGACGCCCGAGTCCAGGAACATGCGCGTCATTTCCTCGACATACAGCGGGTTGCCATCGGTCTTTTCGACCAGCAGCGATACGACGCTGGGGGGCAATTGCTGGCTGCTGCCGACGACCCGTTGGATCAGCAGTTCCGTATCCACAGCCGACAAGGGGCTGACCGGAATCAGAGTGACAGCGGCATCGTGAATCCAGTTCGGGGCAAAGCCGGGCCGTGAGGTCAGAAGCAGCAGCAGCCGGTTGTTGCCGACTTCCCGCAACAGGGCGCCGAGCAGTTCGATGGTGGTGGCATCGACCCAGTGCAGATCCTCGATGACGATCAGGGTGGGCCGCACCCTGGCGCGGGCCGAGAGCAGCGTGATCAGGGCATTGAGCGTCTTTTGCTTCTGGGTCAGCGGGTGCATGCCCAGCAGCGAGGGCCCAGGGTCGGCGGGCAGGCCGAGGAGCTTGGCCAGCAGGGGCAGGGCGGTGCTCATCTCGCAGCCTCGCTGCTCGATTTGGCTGCGCAGCGCCTCAAACGCTTCCTGAGCCGTGCTGGCCTGCTCGATGCCCAGCGACTCGCGCAGCGGGGCAACCAGCGGGTACAGCGCCGTATCGGCGTAATAGGGCGAGCAATAGCACTCAAGCAGGTCGCACTGATCCGGGTCGATGTCCTCGCGAATCGAGCGTCTGAATTCGGACAGCAGACGCGATTTGCCGACGCCGGGATCGCCGGTCAGCAGCACTGCATGCCCCGGGCATTCCCGCGCGGCCAGCCAGGCTTCGACCAGGGCGCTGATCGTGCGGTCCCGGCCGACATAGGGCGCCAGACGGGACTGCGAGGTGGCTTCGAGTCGATGGCGGGCGCCGCTGGCCCCCTCGACCTCGAAGCACTCCAGCGGCCGGTCCATGCCCTTGAGCAGATGGTGGCCCAGGCTGCGAAGGTGGAAATACCCTGCGACCAGTCGGTGGGTGTATTCGGAGATCACCACCGTGTTGGGCAGTGCCAGTTGTTGAACGCGTGCGGCGATATTGGGGGTGTCGCCGAGCGCGAGACGGCCGACACCGGCTGCGCCATCCGGGTCGCCGACGATCGCCAGCCCGGTATTGACCGCCACCCGCACCGCCAACTCCACCTCCAGGCGTGATCGAACCGATTCGGACAGCTCACGGATGCCCTGTGTGATGTCGAGTCCGGCCTGCACGGCGCGGCGCGCATCGCCCTCCTGTGCCACCGGGTAGCCGAAATAGACCACGACGCCATCGCCATGAAATTGCGCAATCGTTCCGCCATGGCGCTCCACCGATTCGGCACAGAGATTGCGGTAGGTCTGAACCAGATCGCGGAAGTCTTCAGCATCGAGCTTGCGGGACAGCTCCACGGATCCGACCAGATCGCAGAACATCACCGACAGATGCCGGCGCTCTGGCACGACTTCGGCCGGGGCCACCACGGGTGCGGGAGTTGGTACCTGGGCTGCGGCCGGGGTCAGCATCGGGCGTGCTGCAGCCGGGCTGGCGATCTGCTGCAGGGCCGAGGCCGAAGACTGTTGCAGCGCCGTGCCGCACTCGCTGCAGAAGCGCGCGGCCGCCGCCACCACGGTCAGGCAGGACGGGCACTGGATGCGTTGACTGGCCCCGCACTCCGGACAGAACTTGGCGTTGTCGACGATCTCGGCCTGGCAGCTGACGCATTTCATGGCAATGGATTCCGGTGGGCCGCGGCAGAGGCCTGGTCGACAAGCGAGCGACTCAGCATTCCGGGTGGCAGATGCAAATGACGGGGAAGTTCCGGCAGCTCCCAGACGCGGAGCCGAGGCCAGAGGTGATGTTCACGATGTCGGGTCAGGATGTCGATGGGCTCTTTCCCGAACACCCACCGACCCAATCGCAGCAGAGCCGGTGGTGCCGGCAGGGCGAAGGTGCCCAAGCGCCCTTGGCGGGCATGTAGCAGGTGGTGAAAGATGAAGCTCGAAGCCCCGATGCTGAGTCGGAGGATCGCCCAGTAGATCAGGAAGATCTCCGGGTTGATCGAGGCGATCAGTGTGAAGAGTGCCGCGCGCCCCAGCAGCCGCAAGGACTGGACCCGGCTCAGCCCGTGCTCGCGAACCCAGGCCGCGAAGGTCAACTCCGGCACGCATAGCGCCCGCAGGAAGGCCTGAACATGCGTGCCGGCAATTTGAAAGTATTCCGGGTCGCGCTCGCTGCCGCCCCAGCGGTGATGCTGGTGATGCACGATGCGCAACTCGCGATAGCCCAGTCCCAGCGGCGAGTCGAAGATCAGCGCCCAGCGGTGAAATTCCGGCACCTGCACGGCCGTGCACAGATGCAGCAGTTCGTGCAGCCCCAGGGCCAGGCGGACATAAATCAGCGGGACGAGCAATAGCCCGGGCCAGAGCACCGGAAAGAGCAGGGCCGACAGCAGCAGGGCGTACATCAGCAGCGTCCACCCCAGGGTGGCACGGATGTATCGCTGAGCGTGAAACGTCGCAGACACGGCGGGAATCAGAACAAGGCTCGGTAAGGGGCCTGGCCGAACAGGGCCCGATGGACGGCGGCGCGCAGCGGAGCGGGGCCCCGTTTGAGGAGGCGTGCCGTCATTTCCTTGGCCAGGGTCGGGGTCAGCAGGCTGCGCAACCACTCGGCGCGACGGAATTCAGGTCGAAAGTGCTGATCAAAGCCCAGCTGCCAGGCCGGAGTCAACGGCCGACTCGCGGCCGATGCGGCATCGATGGCTTCGGCCACGAGTCGGCCGCTGCACAGGGCGTTGCCGATGCCATCGCCCGTCAAGGGGTCGGCCAGCCCGGCGGCATCGCCAATCAGCAATACCCCATCGCGTTCCACCCGGGTGTGCGTAGCCCCCAGACGGAGCGGAAAGCCTGCCCGTTTGTCCGATGCCTGCGCCTCGGCCACGATCTGACGCGCGACTGGATTCGTCTGGATAAAGCGCTCATAAAAGGCCGTGGCGCTGGGTGTTTCTGTGCCTCGGCCTTTCCACAGCCCGATGCCCATGTTGAATCGGAGCGTGTGGGCCGATCGCTCGACCGGAAAGATCCAGCCATAGCCCTGACGCTGCTGGCGGTCGGTGATCAGGGCGACCTGAGCCGCGCGTTCGGCCAGTGGACCTGAATTGGCCACCGTCCAGTACGCGCGCAGTCCCATGGCGTGGGTCGGCCCGGCGGACGCCCCACGGGCGTCGATCAGATGGTCGACCCCCTGCCAGACCGGGTCGTGGCGGTCGACCTGACGAATCGTGCGCTGCTCGAAGTGACAGCCTGCGGCGATGGCCTGATCCCGAATCCACCCGTCGAGCTGCCGCCGCGGAATGCAGCGCCCCGGGGTTTCCAGAGCCCACAGGCTCTGAGCGCCCGAGGGAGCGACCAGTTCGGTGGCCAGGATCATCACCGGATCGGTCAGCTTGCGGTCCAGGGCGGGGGCATCCAGGCCGAGACGAGCCAACTCAGCCAGGGCCATTGGCGTCAACCAGTCACCGCAGACCTTGTCCCGCGGAAAGTCGGCCCGGTCGATCAAGGTCACGTCATGGCCTCGGCTGGCCAGATGCCAACCGGCTGACGAGCCGGCCGGTCCGGCGCCGATGATTGCAATGCGTGCCACCTGGGAAGAGTCCTGCGTGGGTCGGTTGTTGATGAGGGGTTGATCGCTAACCCGACGCACCTGATCGAAGGCAGGTCGAGCGGCGGGCCCCGCATTCTAGAAGGCTGAATGCCCCCTGAGAGCAGGTCTGCGCTCAGGAGCCTGGGAAGGCTTGCGCGGAATTAATACAAATAGGGGTTTGGGTAATTTGGGGTTGGCCTGCCGCCATGGCTTGTGATTTCAGTTTGCATTCATGGTTGATGCCAGAATCAACAACTGTCAGTAAAACAAGAGGGCAAGGGAAGACCATGAGTCAATACACGATGCACGGCCTGGGTTGGGAGAAGTTATGCCGCTCTCTGCTCGTTTGGCTTTTGGGAGGCGTCACCTTTTGGGCCTGGATCGGATGGGGCCATGCGGAGGCAAAAACTGTGCGCATCGAGGTGCTGGCCTATCGGCCGGAAGCGATGACGCAACGGGAAACGCAAGGCCTGAAGGACGCCCTGGAAAAGGTCTTGCCGCAGCATAAATTTGAAGTGCACCCCGCGAACTACGATGGCTTGATACAAAGTCTTCAGGATCGTCGAGTTGATTTTGTTCTAACCAATCCGTCCAGTTATCTTCATATCAAGTCTCATGTCAATCTGACCGCACCCCTGGCAACCTGGACCAGTGGACTTCACCCTGAATTGCAACAGCTTGGGGGCGTGATTCTGGTTCGAGCCTCGCGTCTGGATTTACAGAATATTTCTGATTTGGAGGGGCGAAAGATCGCTGCGGCAGAGTATTCATCGATGGGCGCATTTCAGGCGCAGGCTTATGAATTACTCAAGGCGGGTCTTTTGTTTAACGTTGATTACGCCGTGACATTCGTCGGTATGCCGCACGACAAAATCGTGCAGCAAGTGATCGATGGCAAGTTTGATGCCGGTTTTGTGCGGACCGGTGTGGTGGAAGACATGATTCGGGAGGGGAAGGTTAAGGCGGATCAGATTCGAATTCTGGCCAGTCCGAACGCTCCGGCATCGACCATGTTTCCGATGCGGCTCTCGACCCCGCTTTACCCGGAGTGGCCCCTGTTGGCGCATACGGAAACCGACGAGGATCTGGTGCGGCAGGTGGTCAGTGCCATCCTAAGCCCCCAGTTTCCCTTGCAGTCAAAGTACGGTCGATTTGCGGTGCCGAGTCGTTATGACGATGTTGAAGTCATGGCACGCTCGCTGCGCATTCCGCCTTTCGATCACGCGCCTGATTTTACCGCCCTGGATATCTGGCGACGCTATACGTGGCAAAGTGGCTTGGTCGCTCTGATGTCGCTGGCCGTAACCCTGCTGTCGATTTGGTTGGTCTGGACCAATCAGCGCCTGATTCGCAAGCGCAAGCTGCTTCAGCATGAAATCAATCAGCGTCACAGTCTGCTGGAAACCATGAATGAAGGGGTGTATGAACTTGATATCCACGGCCGGTGCACCGAAGTCAATGCGGCGGCCTTGGAGATGCTCGGTTATGGACGCTCGGAGTTGGTTGGGCTGAGCTTGCATGACCTGATTCACCATCAGCGTGAAAACGGCGAGCCGCACGCCAGTTCGGACTGTCAGATTTTGAAAACCGTGCGGGACGGGCGGCCCCGAGCCTTCGAGGATTGGTTTATCCGCAAGGAAGGAGAGGGGTTTCCAGTGGCTGTGCGCGTTTCAGCCCATCCGGGGAATCGAGGGCCGTTTGCCGTGGTGGTGGTATTTCACGATATCACTGAGCGCCGCCGTCACGAGATGGAAATGCGGCACTTGGCCTATCACGACCCGTTGACCGGACTGCCGAACCGGGTGCTGTTCATCGATCGACTCGAGCACGGGCTGGCTCTGTCTCGCCGCATCGGCGATCGGCTGGCTCTGGTTTTCATCGATCTGGATCGCTTCAAGCCTGTTAACGACACCTACGGGCATCAGGTCGGTGATCGGTTGTTGATTCAGGTGGCCGATCGACTCAGAAGCTGTTTGCGCACTTCGGATACTGCCGCGCGGGTCGGTGGTGACGAATTCATCGTGCTGCTGCATGGCATCCGGGATGCAGAGGATGCGATGAATGTGTCGCAGAAGATGCGGGTTCGACTGCAGGAGCCCTTTGATCTGGGCGAAGGCATCGTCGTGACTATTTCAGCCAGCTTTGGTGTGGTGCTGGACCCGCCCAATGGACTGGATGCCGACGCGCTGAATCAGCAGGCTGACAAGGCGATGTACCGCTCCAAGCAGCGCGGCGGCAACCGCGTCACGGTGATTCAGGATCTGGAGGATGCCGGTCCCGAGACCCGAGCCGGCGGGCTGTGAGCGGGGAATGGGGTCAGTCCTTGCCGGCTGACGAAACCTTGTGGCGCATCAGGCGGCCCTTTTCGCGCTCCCAATCGCGTTCCTTTTCGCTTTCGCGTTTGTCATGGAGTTGCTTGCCCTTGGCCAGCGCGATCTCGGCCTTGACCAGCCCGCCCTTGTAATGGAGGTTGAGCGGCACCAGGGTGTAGCCCTTTTGCTCGGTCTTGCCGATGAGGCGGCGGATCTGATCCTTGTGCATCAGCAGCTTTTTGGTGCGGTCCGGCTCGGGGTGGACGTGGGTCGAGGCGCTGCGCAGGGCGTTGATGCGGGCCCCGATCAAAAACAGCTCGCCGCTCTTGATCACGACATAGCCATCGGTGAGCTGCACCTGGCCGGCGCGGATCGCCTTGATCTCCCAGCCGGACAGGACGACGCCGGCCTCGAAGCGCTCCTCGATGTGATAGTTGAAGTGCGCGCGGCGGTTCTCGGCGATATTGCTCATGGGGGCCTTCGGGCTCTGATCTCTACAATGGCGCGATTGTAAGAAGCCCGCCCATGAAGAACGTCAAGAAACAGGTGCTGCTGTGGTACTCGCCCCAGGAGATGTATGACCTGGTGGTGGCCGTTGAGGACTACCCGAAGTTCCTGCCCTGGTGCCAGCGCGCCGAGGTGCTCGCGCAGGACGATCTGGGCATGACGGCTCGGCTGCATCTGTCCTACGCCGGTGTGCACCATGCCTTCACCACCCGCAACATTCAACGCCCGGGTGAATTGGTGACCATGGAACTGGTCGATGGGCCTTTTTCACTGCTGGAGGGCGCTTGGCATTTCACCAAGCTGGGCACGCCCGAAGACAAGGCCTGCCGCATCGATTTCGAGCTGAACTATGCCTTTGCCAGCCGCCCGCTGGAGCTGGTGGTCAGCCCCGTGTTCGACCGCATCGCCAATACCTTTGTCGACGCCTTCGTCGCCCGCGCCCGGCAGGTGTACGGTGAGCGCTGAGTCGACGCCGCTGCGGATCGAACTCCTGTGCAGCCCGGCCGCCCGACAGATTGAGCGGTTGGAACTCACCCTGCCTGCAGGGGCGACGGTGATTGAAGCCCTGCGTCAGGCCGGCTGGCTCGATGAACCCGCCGGTCGGGTTGCCGCGATCTGGGGGCGGCATGTCGAGCCAGATCAGCCGTTGCGCGACGGCGATCGCGTCGAGTGGCTGCGCGCCCTGACGGTCGACCCCAAGGAAGCCCGGCGCCAGCGCTATCGCGGCCACAGCCGCTGAGTCG
>DALYHR010000085.1:0-7976 GCA_031970775.1 Burkholderiaceae bacterium
CCCCGGTCGGCCGGGGGGGCAGGGCGGGACTCCCAATGCGCCGGTGGGGGGCTCGGCGTCGATCGAGGCCCGTGCCGCTGCGGCAGCCGAGGCGTCCGGCCTGTTCCGTCGGCGGGGCCCCGATGCTGCGCCCGCTGCGCAACCACAGGCGGCGCCGGCCTTTGCCACCAGCCAGGGCAGCGGTCGCCGTTCGCGCGAAGTCTGGATCGATCTGAACCGCCTGGAGCAGGAGGGCTATCTGGTGCCTTCGCAGGCGCGCTCGCAGCTGGCCGAGGAGATGCGCATCATCAAGCGCCCGCTGCTGGCCAATGCCCGCGGCGAAAGCGCCCAGCCGATCCAGCGTCCCAACCTGATCCTGGTCGCCAGCGCGATGCCGGGCGAAGGCAAGACCTTCTTCGCGATGAATCTGGCCATGAGCATCGCGATGGAGGTGGACCACTCGGTGCTGCTGGTCGATGCTGATGTGCTGCGCCCCTCGGCGCTGACCCGGCTCGGACTGGAGCAGACCCGTGGGCTGATGGATGTGCTGCACTTCGAATCGCTCGATCTGGCTGACGTGCTGCTGCGCACCAATGTGCCCAAGCTCAGCCTGCTGCCAGCCGGTACGGCCAACGTCAAATCCAGCGAACTGCTGGGCAGCGCGGTGATGGAGTCGCTGCTGGAAGAGTTGGCCGCCAAGTATTCCGACCGGATCGTCGTCTTTGACGCCCCGCCAGTGATCCCGACCACTGAGACGCGCGTGCTGGCTTCGCGGGTCGGGCAGGTGGTGATGGTGGTCGAGGCTGAACACACGACGCAGGCGCAGGTCCGCCAGGCCTATGCGGCGCTGGATCACTGCCCGGTGGTGCTGTCGGTCCTCAACAAGTACCGGGGCAAGGGCGCCGTCACCGGCTATGGCTATTTCTACGGCGCGTGAATTCCGCTCCTTGCTGAGGCGGCGACTCTGTGTCGCCGCTGTCTGCGCTGTGCCGGTGCTGGCGCAGGCGCAGCAGTCGGTCAATGCGACCTTGAACGGGGCCGACGTTCCGACGGATGCGCGCGCCCTCACGCCGCTGCAGCAGCGCGGCACGTTTGTCGAATTCACGACACGTTTCATCACGCGTGCCACGGATAACGTCGCCTTCGTGTCGGACAGGACCGCCAGCTCCGACATGGTTTCGCAGCTGATGCCGCAACTGACGATGCGCAACATCGGCGCGGACTGGATGGTCGAGAGCAAGGGGCTGCTGAATTTCGTCAGCTACCTGCGCAACCCGGCCAAGAACACCGTGCTGCCTGAGGGCGGGGTCAACTACACGGCGCGGGTGATCGATCGATGGTTGGCGGTCGATGGCAGCCTGGATGCCATCACCACCATGGGTGATGCCTACGGCGTGGTGGTGGCCGGTACCGATCCGGCCAACCGCCAGGTGACCTACCGGGAGCGCATCAGCCCCTACACCAGCCAGCAGCTGTCGCCGACCACGCGGCTGCTGCTGCGTAGCGACAACAGCTGGTCGCAGACGCCGCAGCCGGTTGGGGTCAGCCCGGACAATCTGCTGCTGTACGGTGACTCGTATGTCCAGAAGGATCTGCTGCGCTTTGATGCACGTGGCGAGCCGGTCGGCCTTAAGGCCGAGGTGTCGCATCTCGAAACCCGGTATCTGCGCCTGACCTCGCCGCCGATCATCACCGACACGGTTCAGCTGTCGCTGCCGCTGGCGCTGGACCCGACCTTCGTCATCGAGCCTCGGCTGGGCCACGATCGGGCCCAATATGCGGGCATCACCGTGTCGGACCGTTTTCCGGGGATGGGACTGCACTGGAAGCCGATGCCGCGCAGCGCGCTGGACGCCATGGTGGAGCAGCGTTTCTTTGGTAAGGCCTGGGATGTGTCGCTGCTGCTGCAGCGGCCGTTCTGGATGCTGGAGGGCACCTTCCGGCGCAGCCTGAACTCCTACGCCGTGCGCCTGATGAGCCTGAACACCGCCGGCAGCGTCGAGGCGATGGCCGATCGCATCCTGCAGTCGAGCATTGATGACCCGGTGGCCCGCGGTCAGGCGGTGCGCGATGTGATGACCCGTCTGGGCGTGCCGGAGCTCACCACCGGCCCGACCGACATTTTTTCTGACCGGGCACAGGTCGAGCAGGTGGCCCGCGTGACGATGTCGCTGTCGGGCGTGCGCAATAGCGTATCGCTGCGTGGCTACAAGGTCTTCACCAACGACGTCGGCACGGATGTCTCCAGCACCGATGTGGCCTTGCTGACCAACACCTCGTCCCAGGAAGGGGCCACCCTGGCCTGGAAGCACCGCCTCAGCGAAACCGATCTGGTGCAGCTGTCGTGGATGGTCGCGCGTACCCAGGGTCTGGTGGTCAACCGGGCTCAGGAGAGTTTCAATCGGGGTGTCGAAGTCGAGCTGACCGCCAGACTGTCGACCCGGACCAAGGGCAACGTCGGGTTCAGGCGCCGCATGCTCGAATCGTCGACGATCGGCGTCGGGCACGAACGTGCCTTGTTCGCGGGTCTGGAGCACCGTTTCTGAGGTAACGACAACAATGTACGAAGCACATTTCGGTTTCAGCGGATCACCGTTCCAGCTCAACCCCGATCCGAGTTTCTACTTCAACAGCCGGGGGCATGGCAGCGCGCTGGCCTATCTGCGCTACGGGGTGATTCAGCAGGAGGGCTTCATCGTCGTGACCGGCGAAATCGGCGCTGGCAAGACCACGCTGGTGCGCACCCTGCTGCACGAACTCGATCCGGACAAGGTGCTGGCTGCGCAGATCGTCTCGACGCAGCTCGACTCGGGCGATCTGCTCTACGCCGTGATCGCCGCCTTCGGTATCCCTTCGCAGGGCAGCACCAAGGCGCAGCTGATTGGCTCCTTCGAGGCCTTCCTGACCAGTGTGGCGATGCAAGGGCGCCGGGCGCTGCTGATCGTCGATGAGGCGCAGAACCTCAGTCTGGCTGCGATCGAAGAGTTGCGCATGCTGTCGAACTTCCAGCTCGGCAACCATGCGCTGCTGCAGAGCTTCCTGATCGGTCAGCCCGAGCTGCGCAAGCTCATCGAGTCGCCTTCGATGGAGCAGCTGCGCCAGCGCATCACCGCATCCTGTCACCTCGGCCCCCTGAGCCCGGATGAGACCCGGGCCTACATCGAGCATCGCCTTCGCCATGTCGGCTGGGCCGACCGGCCGGCCTTTCTCGACGGCTCCTTTGAACAGATCTATCGCTGGACCGGCGGTATTCCGCGGCGCATCAATCGCATGTGCAACCGCGTACTGCTGGCCGCCTTTATTCAGGGGCTCGAGCAGATCGATGCGGGTCTGATCGAGCACACAGCTGACGAGCTGCGAATGGAAGTCGGCGAAACCTGGTTCCACCCAGTCGATTTGCCGGTGGCTCCGCCCAAACCGGTCGCACCGCCGCCGCCACCACCACCGCCGCCGCCTCCTCCTCCCCCGGCACCGGCACCGGCACCGGCACCTGTCCCGGTACCGCCGCCGCCCGCTCCTGTGGCGCCGGCCCCCGTTCCAGCGCCGGCCCCGGTGCCCGCTCCCGCTCCAGTCCCTGTTCCCCCGCCCGCTGCGCCTGCACCGGCGGTTGAACCGGCCCCGGTGCCCGCGGCGGCTGCCCCGGCTGTGGCCCCTGTGGCCGAAGCCAATGACCCGCGCAAGAACTGGCGTCCGCGAGCCGAGGCGGTCGAAGAGGTGCGTGAAGCGCGCCGTACCGTTCATCGGGAACGCCAGCCGGGTCAGGCCGTCGCTCTGGCCTTGCTGGATTCGCCGGCCGCCGTGCTGAATCTGGCCGTGATGGTTCACGCCTGGCAGGCCTGCGGACGGGTGCCGTACCTCGTTGTGATTCATACCGGAGCACAGGCCGAAGCCTGGGATCGCCGTCATGTGGCCGATCTGCTGCCCCGTGCGGATGAGGACATCGTGCTGACCATGCCCGCGGGGCTGACCTTCGAGGATCTGCACGCCCGGGTCAGCGCCCAGGTGCAGCCGCTGCTCGATGAGCTGCGCCCGCAGGTCGTGCTGGCCCAAGGCGAAGGCGATGTGGTGTTGTCATGCACGCTGCTGGCCCACAAACAGGGCTACGCGCTGGTGCGTCTCGATGGCGGTCGCCGTCAGTCGCCGCGTCATGCCGAAAACGCCGTGATGATCGATCAGGCGGCCGACTGGGTTTATGCAGACTCTGGCACCTGGGCCGAAGACGCCCTGCGCCGCTGCGGCGTGGCCCCCAAGCGCATCCACGCCACCACCTCCCTGGCCGCTGACGTCTGGCTGGTGCTGGGCGAGCGGGTCCCGACCCTGCCGCAGGTCTGGTTTGACTATCGCGTGCCGTACTGGCTGGGGCCGACCTGGCTGGCCACCCGCCAGGGCGAGCCCTATGTGCTGGCCACGCTCGAACTCGATGGCGATGACAGCGCAGCCCTGGAGGAAATGGTCAATTCGATGCGCGAACTCGCACAGCAAGTGCGCATCGTCTGGCTGATGAACCGAGCTTCGCGCTCGGCCATGACCAAGCTGATGTCGACCCATCGCCGCCGTCACTGGTCGGATGTGCGTCTGCTGTGGGATCCGGTGGGCGATTCCGATGCCGCCGAGCGGGAGCAGATCCGCCTGATCTGTGGCGAGGTGCGTTCACTGGCCGATCAGTGTGCTGTGCTGGCCGGGTCGGCTGCGTTGCTGAGTCAGCCTGGGCATGTGCTGGCCGAGTTGGCACGCCCGGCTCGCGTGCGGACCCTGCTGCGTGATGGCAGCGAGTTCCTGCACGATGCGCCCGACAGCGAAGTGCCGGAGCGTCATCTCTGGGACGATGCCGAGGTCGCGCAGCATCTGCTGGGCTGGGTATCGAACTCGTCGGGGCAGACCCACTCGGTCGACCCGGTGATGGGCGGAGCCTCGCGTGATATGGCCGAACACCTGGTGCGGCACCTCACCGAGTTGAGCAACCGGGGCTGAGTCGCCCCGGAGTCAGGAACGGGTTCAGCCCAGCAGCGCCTGGGCGAATTCGGTCGGATCGAAGGTCTGGAGGTCTTCCAGCCCTTCGCCGACGCCGATGAAGTAGACCGGAACTGCACCGGCGCCGCGCCCCTGGCGTTCGCGTACCCACAGTGCGATGGCGGCCAGCACGCCGCCCTTGGCGGTGCCGTCAAGCTTGGTAATTACCAGCCCGGTCAGACCCAACGCCTCGTCGAAGGCCTTGACCTGCGTCAGCGCGTTCTGGCCAGTGTTGCCGTCGACCACCAGAATTACTTCGTGGGGGGCGCCATCCATCGCGCGACCCAGCGTGCGGTGGATCTTGCGCAGCTCGTCCATCAGATGCAGCTGCGTGGCCAGCCGTCCGGCGGTATCGGCGATCACCACATCGGCCTTGCGGGCCTGTCCTGCCTTGACCGCGTCGAAGCACACGGCCGCCGGGTCACCGCCTTCCTGGCTGATGATCTCGACCTGATTGCGATCGGCCCAGACGGCGAGCTGCTCGCGGGCAGCGGCGCGGAAGGTATCGGCAGCGGCGAGCAGCACGCGGCCGTCGCGCTCGGCCAGATGGCGAGTGAGCTTGCCGATGCTGGTGGTTTTTCCCGCACCGTTGACCCCGGCCACCATCATCACGGTTGGCTGCGTCGAGCCGATCACCAGCTCGCCGCGCAGCGGCTCCAGCAGCTCGGCCAGGGCCTGAGCCAGCAACGCCTTGACGGCGGCTGGGTCGGTGGCCTTCGCGGCCTTGACGCGGCTGCGCAGGTCGTCGAGCAGAAACTGCGTCGCGGCGACGCCGGCATCGGCCATCAGCAGGGCGGCTTCGAGCTCCTCGTAGAGGGCCTCGTCGATGCGGGTGCCGGTGAAGACCTGGGCAATGCTGCTGCCGGTACGCTGCAGGCCGGCCTTGAGGCGGCTCAGCCAGCTGCTACGGGGGGCTGCAGGGGCAGGCGCGGCGGGTTCAGGGGCTGAAGGCGCTGCAGCAGCCGGTGTGGGAGGGGTAGAGGTCGTAGGCGCCGCGGGCGTGGCGGGGGGCGTCTTTTTCCGGAAGAAACTGAACATGTAGGGGGGCTAGTCTGCGTCAGAGGGGCGATTGTAGGGAGTGGGTCAGAACGGCTTCTACAATGCGCCGCGTGTCCCGACCCGTCCAACCCTCCCCACCGTCCCGCGTCCGGCGCGCTGTCCACGAAGTCCGCCTGATCGGTGGCCTGTGGAAGCGCAGCAAGCTGCCCGTGGCCGATCGCCCTGGCCTGCGGCCCACCCCCGACCGCGTACGCGAAACGCTGTTCAACTGGCTGGGCCAGGACCTGAGCGGCTGGAGCGTGCTCGATGCCTTTGCCGGCAGTGGCGCCCTGGGCTTCGAGGCGGCTTCGCGTGGGGCCACCCGGGTGGTGCTCATCGAGCAGGATGCCGAGCTGATTGGCGGTCTGCGCCAGACCGCCAGCCGGCTCGGTGCGACCCAGGTCGAGGTGGTGCGCGCCGATGCGTTGAGCTGGATGCGCCGGACCTCGCAACCGGTCTTTGACCTCGTGTTGCTCGACCCGCCTTTCAGCGCCGACCTTTTCGAGGCAGCCTTGCGCGATGCTCGTGCGTGCCTGTCCGAAACGGGCTGGATGTATCTGGAAGCGGATCAGGCCTGGAGCGAGGAGCGCCTTGCCGCGCTGGATCTGAGCCTGCATCGCAGTGGACGCGCTGGCGCCGTTCACTTCCATCTGTTGAAACGCTGCCATCGTCCCGAGGCCGTTGTCGCCCCCAACTGCTGAACTTTTGTGTGCCGCCATGTCGAACCTGACAGCCATCTATCCCGGGACTTTCGACCCGATGACGCTGGGTCATGAGGACCTGATGCGCCGGGCCAGCCGATTGTTCGGTCGCCTGATCGTCGCGGTGGCGGCGGGTCATCACAAGCGCACCATGTTCTCCCCACAAGAGCGGCTGGACATCGCCCGCGAGCTGGCTGCGCCGCATCCCAATGTCGAAGTGGTGGCTTTCCATGGCCTGCTGCGTGATTTCGTCATCCAGCACCAGGGCAAGGTGGTGGTGCGCGGTCTGCGGGCGGTCAGTGACTTTGAATACGAGTTCCAGATGGCTGGCATGAACCGCCAGCTCATGCCTGAGGTCGAGACGTTGTTCCTGACGCCGAGCGATCAGTACCAGTTCATCAGCGGCACCTTCGTGCGGGAGATCGCCCTGCTGGGGGGCGATGTCTCCAAATTTGTCTCACCGTCGGTGTTGGCTCGTTTGCACGACAAGGTGGCAGAGCGGGCCAATGCCCTCTAATGCGGGCTTGAGCATTCTCAAGTTCCCAGGAGAGATGGTTTCATGGCTCTGATGATCACCGACGAGTGCATCAACTGCGATGTCTGCGAGAACGAGTGCCCCAACGGCGCGATCTCGCCGACCGACAAGCACTACGTCATCAACCCGCAACTGTGCACCGAGTGCGTCGGGCACTTCGATACGCCGCAGTGCGTCGAGATCTGTCCGGTGTCGTGCATCCCGCTCAACCCGGATCACGTCGAAAGCCGCGAATCCCTGTTGGCCAAGGCGCAGCGGCTGATCGCGGCAGGGACTGCGCGTGCTCCGGGTCAGTCGCCCGAACCGGACGCCTGAGACTGCTGCGGGGTCGGCGCTGAGGCCGGCCGGGGCGGCTTGGGGCGCTGCGGCTTGGCGTGCAACTGAGCGATGGCACGGCCCATCTCGCCCGAGACCAGCAGATCCAGACTCTTGAGCGAGTCGTCGATGCAGCGCTCGATCGCTTCGCGATGCTCGGGGCGCGGCGAGCCCAGCACGTAATTCGCCACTTCGGCGCGTACGCCTGGGTGACCAATTCCCAGCCGCAGACGCCAGAAGTCGCTGCTGCCGAGCTTGGCGTGCATGTCGCGCAGGCCGTTGTGCCCGGCGTGTCCCCCGCCTTGCTTGAGCTTGAGTTCACCCGGCTGCAGATCGAGCTCGTCATGGGCGACCAGAATTTCCTCTGGCGCGATCTTGTAGAAGCGCGCCAGCGCCGA
>DALYHR010000086.1:0-4641 GCA_031970775.1 Burkholderiaceae bacterium
AGATCTTCATGCTGCAGCACATCATCGATCGACGTCTGGCGGGCAGGAACAAGTCTGTCGGAAATCGCGAACGCTTCCTGAAGCGCTACAAGCAGCAGATTCAGGATGCGGTGCGCCGGGCGATCGATGGTCGTTCGATTCGCGACGTGGCCAGGGGGGAGGAAATCCGCATCTCGCGGCGTGATACCCGCGAGCCGGTATTCCAGCATGGCTCGGGCGGGCGGCGCGAGATGGTCCACCCCGGTAACCGCGACTATCTGCGCGGCGACCGCATCCAGCGTCCTCAGGGCGGCGGCGGATCGGGTGGCGGAGGCAGCGGCCAGGCGAGTGACTCAGGAAGCGGTGAAGACGATTTCGTCTTCGCGCTGAGCAAGGAGGAGTTCCTCCAGGTTTTTTTCGAGGATCTGGCTTTGCCGCATCTGGTGCGTACCCAGTTGACCGAGGTCGTCGAGTGGACGCCGCAGCGGGCTGGATACTCCAGCGACGGTACTCCGAGCAATTTGCATATCGTGCGATCGTTGCGTGGGGCAATCGGGCGGCGCATTGCGATTGGTGCCGGAGTTCGTGCTGAGTTGGCCGAGCTGGAGCAGCGCTGCGATGCCCTCTCCGAGTCAGCCCGGCAAGCCGATCCGGCCTTGCAGGCGCAGTGGCTGGAGATGCAGGAGCGCATCCGGCATCTGCGTGCCCGCTTGCTGGCCATTCCGTTTCTCGATCCGATCGATCTGCGCTTTCGCAATCGCGTCCGGGTGCCGGTGCCGAGCAGCAAGGCGGTGATGTTCTGCGTGATGGACGTGTCCGGCTCGATGGACGAGGCCCGCAAGGACCTGTCCAAGCGCTTCTTCATCCTGCTTTACCTTTTTTTGACCCGGCACTACGAGCACATCGAGATCGTCTTCATCCGCCATCACACCCAGGCCCAGGAAGTCGATGAAGACACCTTCTTCCACGCCAAGGAAACGGGTGGCACGGTGGTGTCGAGTGCCCTGCATTTGATGGCGGACATCATCCGTAAGCGTTATCCGCGGGATCTCTGGAATATTTATGGCGCCCAGGCCAGCGATGGCGACAACTGGCATCAGGACAGTGGCCTATGCCGGCAGTTGCTGCAGGAGCAGATCCTGCCGTCCTGCCGGTATTTCGCCTATATCCAGGTGGCAGCGCCTGAGCAAAACCTCTGGGAGGAATACGCCCGGCTGGCCGAGGAGGAGTCGGGGCGATTCGCGATGCGCAAGGCAGTCGAGGTTTCGCAGATTTACCCGGTCTTCCGCGACCTGTTCCGCAAGGAAGGGGCTCGGCCGGTATTGAAGGATTGACATGGATTCGCCCGCCGTCATCCGCCACCCTTCGCCGCCCGGTGCCCGCCCGGAGTCGCCATTACCTGGTCCGAGCGACTGGTCCTTTGAGCTGATCGAGCAGTACCACCAGGCGATTCAGGATGTGGCACGCCGCTACGGGCTGGATACCTATCCGAACCAGCTGGAAATCATCACGGCCGAGCAGATGATGGACGCCTACGCCAGCGTCGGCATGCCGGTCAATTACCGCCACTGGAGCTACGGCAAGGAGTTCATCAACACCGAAAAGAGCTACCGGCGTGGTCAGATGGGGCTGGCCTACGAGATCGTCATCAACTCCAACCCCTGTATCTCCTACCTGATGGAGGAGAACTCGATGGCGATGCAGGCGCTGGTGATCGCCCATGCGGCCTACGGGCACAACAGTTTCTTCAAGGGCAATTACCTGTTCCGCATGTGGACCGACGCATCCTCGATCGTCGATTACCTGGTCTACGCGCGCAATTACGTCAGTGACTGCGAGGAGCGCTATGGCGTCGACACGGTCGAGCTTTTTCTCGACAGCTGCCATGCGCTGATGAATCATGGTGTCGATCGCTATCGACGCCCGGCCCGCAAGACTCTGGCGCAGGAACTGAGTCAGCGGCGCGAGCGCGAGGAACACGCGCAGATGCAGGTCAACGAACTCTGGCGGACTTTGCCGCGCCGTCCCGAAACAACCGGGCCACGCGACGAGCAACGCTTTCCCGAAGAGCCTCAGGAAAACCTGCTGTACTTCATCGAGAAGCACGCCCCGCTGTTGGAACCCTGGCAGCGCGAGATCGTGCGCATCGTCCGCAAGATCGCGCAGTATTTCTATCCGCAGCGCCAAACTCAGGTGATGAACGAGGGCTGGGCGACCTTCTGGCACTACACGCTGCTCAATACCCTCTACGACGAAGGTCGTCTGACCGACGGCGTGATGATCGAATGGCTGAAGTCCCACACCAATGTGATCTTTCAGCCCCCGGTCGGGCACCCGGCCTATAGCGGGATCAACCCCTATGCGCTGGGTTTCGCCATCTACGGGGATATTCGGCGCATCTGCGAGAATCCGACCGACGAGGACCGCCGTTGGTTCCCGGAATTGGCCGGCACCGACTGGCTCAAGGCGCTGGATCAGGCGATGCGAAATTTCAAGGACGAGAGTTTCATCAGCCAATATCTGTCCCCGCGACTGATTCGGGAATTCAGGCTGTTCTCGATCGTTGACGACGAGGCCGACTCTGCGCTGGAGATTGCCGCCATTCACGATGAATCGGGGTATCACGCGGTGCGCAATGCGCTGTCGCGGCAGTACGACCTCGGTTCGCGTGAGCCCAACATCCAGGTCTGGAACGTCAATACGCGTACGGATCGGGCGCTGACGCTGCGGCACTTCCGTCATGACCATCGCCCGATGCACGACAGCGTGGTCGACGTGCTGCATCACGTGTCGCACCTGTGGGGGTTCGACGTCCATCTCGAAAGCGTCGAACCTGACGGGCAGATCGTGCAGCGTTGGTCGGTGTCCCCCGCCGAAGCGGGACCGGGCACATGAGCGACGTCTCCCGGGTTGGGCTGGAACTGCTGCGCACCCATTACCCGTCCCTGCTTCAGGATCCGCCGGCTGACTGGGGCGACGATCTGCGCCAGATCATCGAAGTTCCGGCCGGAGCGGTGTTGTTTGACGAGGGACGCGCGTGCATGGGTTTCCCGCTGGTGATCGACGGGGCTGTCCGAGTATCGCGTGGTGCTGAACAGGGGCGACAGATCGAGCTCTACCGTGTGTTGCCCGGCGATCTGTGCATCGTTTCTGCAGCCTGTCTGTGGGGCGACTCGCCTTTGTTCGCGCGCGGGCTGACGGTTGCTCCGACCCGGCTGCTGTTGCTGTCTGCGCCGGCCTTCATGCGCTGGTGCGGGCATGAGCCCTTTCGTCGGGCTGTCTTCGGCCTGTTCGCCAACCGCATGGCTGATCTGGTCGGCCTGATCGCTTCGTTGACCTTCCAGCGGCTCGATCAGCGGCTGGCCGCTGCCCTGCTGGGGCGGGGCACTCCGATTCGGCTGACCCACCAGCAACTGGCCGACGAGCTGGGCACTGTGCGCGAGATGGTGACGCGCAATCTGCGCCGCTTCGAACTGTCGGGCTGGGTGCAGTTGTCGCGCGAACAGATCGAGGTGATCGATCCGGTGGCGCTGCGCGAGTTCTGCGGTACCCCGTGAAGACCCCGATCCCGCTTTGTGACTGAAGTCACGGAAATCTGGCACCAATCCCCGATACTCGCGCCCTGACCGGCACAGTGCCGGTGTCTGGAGCAACTCATGAAATTCAATGTCGGCGGCGCTGACCGCATCGTTCGCATTCTGGTGGGCCTGATCCTGATCGGTCTGACCGCGACGGGCACCGTGGGTCCGTGGGGCTGGATCGGTGTCGTGCCGCTGCTGACCGGTCTGTTCCGCGTCTGCCCGGCCTATTCGATCTTCGGCATCAACACCTGCTCGCGCTGATCGCGTCGAGCCAATTCGGGACTTATCCCCAGTCAGGAACGGGCTGCCGGCGCAGCTCGGCCTGACGCTGCCGCCAGTCCGGTAGCACCTTTTCCACCCAGGCCCAGAAGGCCGGGCTGTGGTTCATTTCGTGCAGATGCGCCAGCTCATGCACGACCACGTAATCGATCAGCTCGGGCCTGAAGAACATCAGGCGCCAGCTCAGGCGAATCGACCCGGGGCCGCCACCCCGACGGCTGGCACTGCCCCAGCGGGTCGTCGCTGAACTCAGCATTATCCGCTCCGGCTGTACGCCGAGCAACGGCGCGAAGTGGGCGCAGCGCGCCGTAAACCAGGTCAGCGCTTGCACTTTCCACCACCGCTCGACCCGAGCGCGCAGGGCCTGCGCCGCGTCCTCTTCCGATAACGTGACTGTGCTCAGTCGTCCGATCAGCAATCGAGCAGGCTGCTCCGCTGTCGCTGTGATCAGCACGGGTTGTCGGGCCGGGGTGTGCAGGAGTTCCAGCCGCAGCGGCTGCCCGAGCCAAGGTAGCTCTGCGCCGGTGGCCCAGGTGATGCGTTGTTCTGCCTGTTGGGCGGCGCGCTGTTGCAGCGTCTGCAAATGCCTGAGCACCCAGGCGCTTTTGCCTTGCAGCGCTGATTCGATCTCGCGCAGAGCGACTCGTTGCGGTGCCTGAACGATCAGCCCCGCTCCGGGGCGAATGACCAGCCCGAGACGGGTTCGCCGCGAGCTGCGTTGCAGCGTGTATTCGACCCGAATGGCGCCGAGTTGGATCTGCCGGAGCTGTTGGCGTTCCGGCGGAACCTCAGGGGTGGGGCG
>DALYHR010000086.1:4741-7915 GCA_031970775.1 Burkholderiaceae bacterium
CGAGTTGGATCTGCCGGAGCTGTTGGCGTTCCGGCGGAACCTCAGGGGTGGGGCGTTGCAGCAGGGTAGGCCTCCGGGTCGAGGCGGCGCATCTCGGCTTCGATCCAGCTCTCGACCTGCTTCATCAGTTCGTCCGGACGTCGGCCCTGCGTCGGGATCGGTTCACCGATCGAGATGTCGATCACGCCGGGGCGCAGCAGAAAGGTGCGGCGCGGCCAGCAGCGTGCCGAGGTCACGGCGATCGGCACGATCGGTACGCCGGCCGAGATCGCCAGCCGCGAGGCACCCGATTTGTACTCACCCTGCTCGCCGCGCGCGGAGCGGGTGCCTTCCGGGAACATGATCATCCAGTTGCCCTGGCCGAGGAACTTCTTGCCCTGTTCGGCCACCTTGCGCCAGGCTTCCGAGCGGCGGCTGCGGTCGATGTGGACCATGTCGAGCCGGGCCATCGACCAGCCGAAGAACGGGATGTAGAGCAGCTCGCGCTTGAACACGTAGGACAGCGGGTGCGACATCAGCGCGGGGAAGGCGAAGGTCTCCCAGGCGGATTGATGTTTCGGCGCGAGCACGACGGCGCTGAGCGGGTCATCGGCACCGGGCAAACGCTCCATGCCCTGAATACGCCAGCGCACGCCGCAGATCCAGCGCGTGCCCATGGTGGCCAGCCAGAGCCAGCCGGCGCACATGCGGTACAGCGGTGTGCCCCGGATGAAGATCGAGGCGATCACCACCACGGTGGCGTAGGGAATGACCGTGGCAACCAGCCAGATCAGGTACAGGGCAGAGCGGAGGTAGGGCATCGGGTCAGGCCGATCGGGGGTGATCGTAGGTTTCGCTGGCGATCAGGGCATCGGCAAAGGCGGCCAGATCGGCGTGGATGGTCACGTTGGGAATCTGCTCGCGCAGGCGCTGCTGACCTGCTTCATCCATGCGGGCAGCCTTGCCGGTCAGCACCAGATGCGGCAGGCAGCCGACCGCGGTGGCGGCCTGCAGATCGCGCAGCGAATCGCCCACCGCATGCACGCTGCCGGCCAGCGTGATGCCGTAGCGATCGGCGATCTGCTCGAACAGACCCGGCAGCGGCTTGCGGCAGCGGCAGTGATCTTCGGGAGCGTGCGGGCAGAAGAAGATCGCATCGACGCGGCCGCCTTCCTCGATCAGCAACTCGTTCAGACGCTGGTGCATGCAGTTGAGCGCATCCATGTCGAACAGGCCGCGGCCGAGGCCGGACTGATTGGTGGCGATCACCACCCGCCAGCCATGCTGATTGAGCCGGGCGATCGCATCGACGGCGCCGGGAATCGGCACCCACTCGTCCACCGACTTGACGTAGTCGTCACGGTCCTCGTTGATCGTGCCGTCGCGGTCGAGGATGACCAGTTTGGTGGTGGGTTGAACCATCGGGCGATCTCCTGAGCGGGGGTAAGCGCCGGCGCTTCAGGCGGCCAGACGCGACAGATCGGCGACGCGGTTCATCGCCAGATGCAGCGTCTTGAGCAGACCGAGGCGGTTGGCGCGCAGCGCCGCGTCCTCGGCATTGACCATCACGCCGTCGAAGAAGGCATCGACCGGCGCTTTCAGCGCGGCGAGCGCCTTCAGGCTGTCGGCGTAATGGCCTTGCTCGAATTCGCGGTCGGCGCCCGGCTGCACGGCGGCCAGCGCTTGGAAGAGCTGCTGCTCGGCTGCTTCGACCAGCAGCGCGGCGTTGACCTGGGCCTCGACTTCGCCTTCGGCCTTTTTCAGGATGTTGCCGATGCGCTTGTTGGCGGCGGCCAGCGAGGCGGCTTCGGGCAGGCCGGCGAAGGCGCGCACGGCGGCCAGACGCTTGGGCACGTCGCCGAGGCGCGTCGGAGCCAGCGCCAGCACGGCGTCGACTTCCTGGGCGCTGTAGCCCTGCTCGCGCAGGGACACGGCGAGGCGGTCGCTGAAGAAGTCGAGCAGTTTGGCGGTCGGGTCTTCGATCAGCTCGCCGAAGGCCGGCACGGCGGCCTTGAGCAGCTCGGGCAGATCGAGCGGCAGGTTCTTCTCGATCAGGATGCGGATCACGCCGAGGGCGTGACGGCGCAGCGCGAACGGGTCCTTGTCGCCGGTCGGCAACTGGCCGATGCCGAACAGGCCGACCAGGGTTTCGAGCTTGTCGGCCAGTGCCACGACCGTGCCGGTGTGGTTGCGCGGCAGCGCGTCGCCGGCGAATCGCGGCTTGTAGTGGTCCTCGATCGCGATCGCGACGCCGTCGCGCAGGCCTTCATGGCGGGCGTAGTAGCCACCCATGATGCCCTGCAGCTCGGGAAACTCGCCGACCATGTCGGTCAGCAGATCGGTCTTGGCCAGCAGCGCGGCCTGATCGGCCTTGTGCGACAGCATCTGCAGTTCGTCGTGCGACTGCACCGAGGCCGGCTGATGCAGCCTTAGCTGATGCACGATGGCGCGGGCGATCGCGCGCACGCGCTCGGTGCGCTCGCCTTGCGTGCCGAGCTTGCCGTGGTAGACCACCTTGGCCAGACCAGCGACGCGCGACTCCAGCGTCTTCTTGCGGTCCTGGTCGAAGAAGAACTTGGCGTCGGCCAGGCGCGGGCGCACGACGCGCTCGTTGCCCTGGATCACCGCGCTCGGGTCCGCCGGATTGATGTTGCTGACGATCAGGAACTTCTCGGTCAGCCGGCCGGCGGCGTCGAGCAGCGGGAAGTACTTCTGGTTCGCCTTCATCGTCAGGATCAGGCATTCCTGCGGCACCGCGAGGAATTCCTTTTCGAACCGGCAGGTCAGCACGTTCGGGCGCTCGACCAGCGCGGTCACTTCGTCGAGCAGCGCCTCGTCATCGATCGGCTTGAGGCCTTCCTTGGCGGCAGCCTCGGTGAGCTGGCGCACGATTTCGGCGCTGCGGGCGTCGAAGCTGGCGATCACCGCGCCTTCATTCAGCAGTTGCTCGGCATAAGCGTCGGCATCGCGCAGCGTGACGGTCGGGTTGGCGGCCTCGAAGCGGTGGCCGGTGGTGGTGCGGCCGGCGTTCAGGCCGAGCGTGCTGATCGGCACGACGTCGGCGCCGTGCAGCGCCACCAGACCGTGGGCCGGGCGGACGAAGTTGACGCTCTCCCAGCCGTCGGCGAGCTGATAGGTCATGACCTTCGGGATCGGCAGCTTGGCCAGCGCTTCTTCGAGGGCCTTCTGCAGACC
>DALYHR010000087.1:0-7876 GCA_031970775.1 Burkholderiaceae bacterium
CCCCGGGCCGTTTCGTAGACCTGATCGGCCAGATTGTTGAGCCGGGCCTGCGCCATCCAGTCGCGGCTGAACTGCCACTGGGTGAACAGGTCCGCGGTGACATAGCCGGGCAGGCGGTCGGTGTTGGCTGAGTCCTCCCAGCGTTCGCCCACCGCCTGCATCGACATCCCGCTGGTCCAGGCGCCGTAGCTGCGGTCGATCGCGAAGCGGCCGCTGTTGCGGGCGCGGCGAATCAGCTGCTTGCCGTAATTGGCGCTGCCGGCATCGTCATTGCGCGGATCGATGCGCTCCGCTGAGGCCGAGGCGCGGTAGGCGCCGATCTGACCCTCCCAGCTCAGGCTGAAGCCATCGCTGACGGCGTAGGGCAGGTTGACGGGGCTGGCGCCTTCGACGATGTAGCCGCGGATGCGGTTGCCGAAGATGGTGGCCTGAACCTGCTGCAGCCCGCTGCTCCAGCGTAGGCCAATTTCGCTGTGTCGGCCTTCCTCGGGCTGCAGCGTCGGGCTGCTCCAGCCTGGCCAATAGAGTTGATTGAAGCTCGGGGCGACGAAGCTCGTCCCAGTGGCGGCAGAGATTCGCCACTCCCGGGCCAGCTGATAGCCCAATCCGAAGGTGCCGTTAGTCTGCTGGCCGAACTGCGAGTTCTGGTCGCGCCGCAGATTGCCCTGCCAGCTCATGGCCCCGGACTGCCCGCTCAGGCCCAGCGCAACGCTATCGATCGTGCGGGTTGAGACGTCGTAATTGGTGACCGGCTTGATGACGGTCTGCTCCAGCCGCTCGCCGAGCACCAGCAACTGGCCCACCGGGGTGGCCACGGTGTTTTCCCAGCTCAGTTGGCGCTGGTGCGTATTGATCGTGCCCAAGGGGGCTGCCCAGGGGCTGGTATCGGCAGTGCTGAAGGTCTTGTAGTCATCCTGACTCTCGGCAAGGCGGATCACGGTGCGCCAGCCCGCCATCACCGGTCCGGCGGCCTGCAAGGTGGTGACCTGATTGCGCAGACCGGCGCGGGCATCGACGCCCGGGCCATCGTCATAGGCGGTTTCGGCATTGGCACCGGAGATTCGGCCATCGAGCTGCCACTGCCCCGGCAATTTCAGGCCGAGGCTGAGGCTGCCGGCGTTTTGCTGGAAGCCATCGGTATCTGGGTTGTAGCCCCAGGGCGCCTGCGCGTTGGTGGCCGAGAAGCCGGCATCCCGGGTGTGCATCAACTGCAGCGCGGCGCTGAAGTCGCCTTGAACGATGCTGGTGCCGGCCTGGGCCTGACGGTAGCCGTGGCTGCCGACCGTGACCGAGCCGTTGAGCAGGCTGGAGCCCGCTTGGGCGCGACGGGTAAAGACCTGGATCACGCCACCGACGGCGTCGCTGCCGTACAAGCCGGACAGCGGGCTGCGCACGATCTCGATGCGCTCGATCAGACCGATTGGCAGGTTGTCGAGCGAGGGCTGTCCCGAAGTGGCCGAGCCGTAGCGAACGCCGTCGACCAGCAGCAGGACGTGGCGCGGCTCCAGGCCGCGGATGAAGACGGACGACGTCTTGCCCAGGCCGCCATTGGACGTAAGTTGCAGCCCCGCCTCGCGAGCCAACACCTCGGTCAGCGTGCGTCCGCTGGAGCGCTCCAGTTCGGTGCGGTCGATCACCGTGACTTCGCCGATCGACTGATCGACGGCCAGGGGCGAGCGGGTCGCCGTGATGACCACTTCGGACAGACTGTTCTGGGCCTGGGAATGTGTCGTTGCCAGCACGGCGCAGGCGGACAGCAGGGACAGGGCGAGGGGGTGACCGGAGATTCGGCCGAGAGCAGAGCGGGACATGAAGCAGATCGAAAAGGTCGTGCTCGCCAGCTTCCCCGCAGGCGAACACCTCAATGGCGCACGGGCTGAACCAACAGCACCACGCACCCCTTCGTCGGCCGGTATCCGGGCTGACGGACGAACCTGCGTGACCTTCCCAGTGGTCCTGAGACTCACCAGTGGCTTGAGCACGAAGGCAGGAAGTGCGAGCACTTCCGTCCGCTTACCGTTGCGGGGGCAGCTCAGGTTGGCGACGATCCGGCGGATCGTTTGCCTCCTGCTTCCCGTTTAACTGCGGCGGCGAGAACGCCAAACCGCGAGCACCAACATCCGTAATTATAGGGAGGCGTCCGCGGCGTCGATCCGGGTGCGCTCGATCAGACGTCGTGCCGCGTTGTGCCGGGCCGGTTCGTGCCAGTCGATCAGTGCTTCGATGGCTTCATCCATCGAGCAGGCTTCGACCCCGATCAGCACCAGTCGGCGCTTTGATTCCGCCACCAGTCGAGAGACCAGGGCAGTGCCGGCGGTCGGCGGGTCGGTGACGTTGAGGTCCGGGCTGGGTAGCCGGGGCAAAACCAGAGCGTCGGGATCCTGTGCGAGCAGCGCCGGCCACGATGACATCAGCTCCTCGAAGTTCGCGTCCCCGAGCGGGAGTTCCCGCAGCCTCAATCCGCCATGCCGCGTTTGCAATTGAGTTCGCAGGCTGTTCAGCGCAGCGGGCCCGACCGCTTGTCGAGGTGGGCACGGCACGATCAGCAAGCCGGTCGGCAGCGGTTCCAGGTCGGGTGCCGCGTCGGATGTGATGATCTCAGCGACCGTCGGTACATCGCTGGCGGCTGGGACAGATCGCCCACTCAGTGCCTGCTCGTAGAGCGCACGAGTCTGCTGCGTAGCCGGGTCGTCAGGGCCGAGTTGCTCCATCAGATCGTTCAGATGGTCTCGGTACAGGGCCAGCGCCTCATCGGTGCGGCCGGCCAGTTCGTGCAACCCGGCCAGGCAGTTGCGCCGTTCGATCAGTTCGGGGTGCAGCGTCCCGTGGTGCTGGCGCAGCAGTTCGATATCGCGCAACAGGCTGGATTCGAGATCGGTCGCCGAACAGGCGGTCTCTGCTTGCCATTCGGCGCGTTCCTGATCGTGTCGTGTCGGCCAGTCGCTCATCGCATGTCGTCGTTGGGGGGGGCACCAAAGAAAAAACCCGGACGGACCTATGAGCCCGACCGGGGTCTGCTAGACGCTAGACGTAAGGTGTCGGTCGACTTAGTTTTTCTTCATGCAGGCCACGACGGCTTGCTTGAACTCGTTGCCGCCCAGGCCTTGATCCTTGGCTTGCTTCTGGCAGGCAGAGTCCTTGGCATGGCGGATCTGCTGATCCTTGGCGGTCTTGAGTTGCGGGGCGGAGGCCGGCGCCTGTTGCGCGTGAGCGGCAGCGAACGGAACAATCAGGGCGGCAATGACAAACAGCTTCTTCATGGTGCGTTTCCTCGGGTGAAGCCGGGATGAGCCCCGGCGGGTTGATGGTGGATTGTTGGGGTGACGGGGATAAGTTACTTCTTGGCGCTGACGAACTGGCGGTATTCATTGACCAAGTCAGCGGGGCTCATGAACCCATCCAGACGGAGCCAAGGCCCCGTGGGCGTGGCACGGATGAAGGTCAGTGGCTGGTGGTTCATCTTGTCACCGCGCCAGGCTTCGAAGGCCCGCTGAAGGGTTTCCGAGTCCGGCACGCTGCCGGTGTAGTGCGCCCACGTGCCGGAACTGCCAAATCGCTTGGCGTACTGGGTCAAGCGTTTCGGGCTGTCCTGCTCGGGGTCGATCGAGAACGAGACCATGTTGATGCGGTCTTTCTCGGCGCCGATCTGCTCGCGAAACTCCATGAAGACCTGACTGGTCACCGGACAAATTGCAGTGCAGGAGGTGTAGATGAAGTTCAGAACCACGGGCCGACCATCATTGATCGCCTCTGCCAGTTTCATCCGCTTGCCATCCATGCGCACGACAGGCAGATCGGGCAGGGTGACTTGTTGAGTGCGCTTGAGTAGAGTCATCGCTGCCGGATCAGCCTTGTGATCGTGGTGGGCATGATGATCGTGCTCTGCTGCGAGCAGGGGTGTCCCGAACAGCATCAAGGTACCGGCCAGCGCTATCTCGGCGGACCACCGTCCGGTTCGGGACAGAGCCTGGGGTCGTGAGGTCTTGGAAGTCATAACAGGCGTGGGTAGAAATGAAGCTCAGGGCACGATCCAGTCACCGACCGGCTCAACATCCTGCCCCTGAGGCGTCTTGAATTTAACGACAAATACCCCTTTCGAAGCCAGTCGCTGCTGCTGTGCCAAGCTCAAATGCGGATAAATCGTCGTGCTCTCGCGCCTACCGGTGCTGCCTCCCAACTCCTTGTGGGGGAGAGGCCGGGGGGAGCGGTTGTTGTACGGAGTCTCGCGAAGTGCTTCACCGCTATGCACGGCCTGCTGCCGTGCTGTCAACAAGTCCCGCGCTTGCTCTTCGGCACGAGCCCCCTCTCGCAGGCTGAGCATGTTTTCAGCACGCTCCAGCAGGTAGTCCCGATGCAGGTTATCCAGCATCTCGGTGACGGTGTCGTTGAGATAGTCCATCGCGAAGAACACCTCGGACTGCATCACTTCGTCCACCAGATCAATCTTCCGGGTCTGAAGCCACAACTTGAAATAGCTCAGGCCTGATTTGCGCTTCTCGGGCATCTCGTAAGGGTAGAGCAGCCGAAGATCCGACTTCCAGCCCAGTGGGTAAGGTGCCTTTTCACCGCCGGCCATGGTGGCCGAGAAATAAACCGGAACCATTGGGCGCGCCATTTCGGACAACAGATTGAGTTGTTCTGCGCCGGCCCAGACCATCACTTCGTCTCCCGGACTCAGGCGCATCAGCGTCTCACCCACGCGTGACAGATTTTTCTTGCTCAGATCAAGCTGCGTGGATTCGATTCCTTCGTTTTTGAGCAGCGTTGCAAGCCCGAGGGCCGCGACTCGCCCAGTTGAGGTGGGGGCAACGAGTTGAACGACTCGGTGCGGCCGAGCAGCAGCCTCCTGTTGGCGCCAGACAGTCAGCAAAGCCTCGGATTCAAGTGCCGTGCCTCGCGAGAAATAGACGCTGTAAAAACCGTCCTCGGCTTCTTCGGGTGCTTGCTTCAGGCTCGGAAACCAGCCTGGAATACCTTCTCGTTCGCAGAATTCATGAATGGGTTTCCATTCTGACTCGCCCAGACCCGAGACCAGCGCGAACACTGGCTTTTCAGCTTGCAGCTTTCGCAACTGGGCATTCCAGGTCGAGGCCGGCCCCGTAAGCTCCCAGACTTCCAACTCCCAGAAACGCTGTGTTTGGAGCACCATTTCCGCTGCACTCGACATCAGACGCTGTCCGGGGGTGAAGCTCCCGTTTTTCTGATTGATGGTGGCTTTGATAGTTTCCAGAAACACCTTGCGGCGTTGGGGGTCGACATCCGGGGTGATGACGGTGGCAAAGCGAATCTGATTGGCCGTCACGCCTGGTGACCAGGACGCAGACAGATGTCGCAAGTAGGTCTCCAGACCCGCAATGTCCTTGTCACTGAGATCGAATCGAGGCATTACGGGGCTCATCTCGGCGCCGTTGATACCGATTCCCCCTCGCAAAGCGGCGGTAAAGGACTCTGTCGTGTAGGGATCGTGCTTCTGGTTGAAGGACTTGCGTGAACGCAGGTTCATGCTAACCAGAGCTCGTGCGTCCTGCCCGTAGAGATAGCGACCACTGATCGGAGGGACCTGAAGCGTTCCTTCGATGGCGCCGAGCCCGCTCCGACGGTGGCACATCACGCAGGCCACGGCATGACCTGCAGCTTGAATGTGACCATATCTCAGGCCGCGCACCCAGCTACCATCGGGACGACGACCCTCCAGATAGATTCGTTGACCGAGTTCGTGGAGTTCGAGGTCCGCCGCTGGAGGTTGTTGATTCCCCCAGGCGGGGGCCGTGGTCATGCGCCTGCCCCCCGTGGCTTTGGAATAGTCCTGACGACGCTGACTTGGATCCCCGTAGCGACGACGCATGTCGCGAATTTCACTGGGCGTTGGGGGAGAGTTCGTTGCCGGTCCCGCATCCATCCTTGATGGGGCCTGGATCGGTGTGCGCACTCCAGTGGCCTCCTCGATGGGGGCTTGAGCCATGGCCTCGAACACTGCTGCAGCCAGCACCGAGACGACGAGAAGATGGCGGTGGATAGGCCTAAGATGCTTCGCGCTCATAGGGGGTGACCTTTTCAGCGCGGACTGGTGATGGAAATCAACTCGACAGTGAATTTCAGGGTCTCGTTGGGGCCGATCTTGTTATTGATCCCCTTTTCGCCGTACCCAAGTGCACTAGGAACGACGATTTCCCAGACCGAGCCCTGAGTCATTTCATGCATGGCCTGTCTCAATCCCAAGGGAAGATCTCCAAGTTTGATTGTGGTCAGCCCTCCAGCCTCTGTGGCCTCAAATTCGGTCCCATCCAGCAAAACACCCCGGTATCGCATGGAGACGACATCATCCGCGTTTGGCTTTTGGCTGCTTGCCGTGCCTTCTTGAAAAACACGGACCAACATCCCACCGGGCAAACGTCTAATTCCGGGTTGCTTGGCATGATTTTCAAGAAAGTGCTCTTCCCTGATTTTGTTTTTTGCTGCCAGATTGGTTCGGTCTGAAGACATACGGCGTTGGATTTGCGCCTGCATACCAGAAAGAAGTGATCGCATCTCCTTCTCAGACATTAATAGCTGGCGATCCTCCATGACATCACGAATACCCTGCATGAGAGATTCGACGTCAATGGGCAGTTCATTGCGGATTAAGGTGCGAGCTGTCTGAACCCCGGTGGCATAACTCAGACGGTCGTGGGGGCCCTTCTGTGTGCCTCGAGTGCGCTCCAGACTCGCCGAGGGTGTCGTTGGGGCCGTTGACGAGGCGGCGATCTCCTCAGCGGCTGAGGAACCAACGCAACCAAGACTCAGCGTCAAGCCAATCAGGCCTGTGATGATGGAAGTGGGGAATTGCAGACGATGTTGATGCACGAATCAGTACTCCTTGGACTGGTCGCAAACTGCGCGCCCTTCTTGCCGAATACCCACGATGGTAACCACCCGGGAATCCTGTTCGAACTGAGGTGCTCGGCAAGAAGTCGACAATTCATGAAAAAAGGGCGGGAGGCTGAAGCCCCGCCGCCCTTGAACTCCGACACTTCCCTGGCTTCTGGGGCCAGGGAAGGGGCAGCACTGCAATCGATCAGTTGAAATTGCAGGTTGCGATGTTGGAGGGGGCACCCGCCGACGTACCGGCCACGCCGAGAACGCGATAGCTGACCCGAGAGGGTACAGCGGTCACGGTCACGGTCATCGTGGACGGTTGGGTAACGGAAGGTACCGGGTTGGTCACAGCGGACCACACCGAGGTGGTGTTGTTGCAAGCCACGGGGCCAGTGGCGGTTTCCGTGCACTTCTGAACACGCCAGCTGGTGACGGAACCCGCAGCGTTGTTTGACGTCCAGTTCAGAATGCACGACTTCAAACCAGCCGCCTGGTTCGTGGCAGTCAGCGTCGGGGCAACCGGCAGACCCGGCGTAGTCACGGCGTAGATCACCGGCGAACCGAACTTGGCCACCAATCCAGAGACGTACTTCGGAGTCAGACGGAACTCGTAGCTGCCGTTAGCGACAAGGCCAAGTGCCGTATAGGTCTTGATCCCCGCTGCCGTGGTGGCCAGAACCGTCCACGCACCCGGAACACCATTGACGAACTGACGACGCTCGATCTGGGTCTGCGTCGGCAACACGTTGTTGATGGTCCAGTTCAGCACCTGCGAAGAGGCCGTCGGGGCCGTCTGCGTTGCCGTCAGCGCGACCGAGGGCAACACCACCAGCGGCAGAGACGTAGCCGATGGGTTGGTACCCATGGCCGCTGTCGTTGCTGCGTTCTGCGAGTTGACGCGGAACAGGTACGAGCTACCCACAGTCGCTGTCGGCAGGGTCACTGTGTAAGCGGTGCCCGTGCCAGCCGGAGCCGTGGAGACAGTGTTCGGGGCAGCAGCGTTCACATTGGCCCAGGTCAC
>DALYHR010000088.1:0-7876 GCA_031970775.1 Burkholderiaceae bacterium
CGGTACCGAAGTGCTCGACCTCGAAGCGACCAGTTTGTTTGATCTGAATCGTTCGTCGCGCTGAGTCACCGGGGAGTGTGGTTTATTGTGGAATAAATCACACCTCAGGTAGCGCGACGGCCAAGGGCGAATCCTCCTTGCGGATTTGCAGGCTTGAGAAGCCTGAGGCGGCAGGGCGCGCACCTTTGCAGTGCGTATCATCTCGGGTTCGGGGTGTAAATCCCCTATCTATCCATAAACGGCCCGCCCCCCGAGATGCGAGTGAAGACCCTGAGTGACATCCTTGTCAGGCCCCTGGTGGGCCTGCAGGTTTTGATGGAACGCTGGCTTTACTCCTTGGCGACCTTTGGGGTGCCCGGGCTGATCGCTGCGGTCTCCCTGCTGGCTTTACTGGTCTGGGCGCCGCAATACCCCACCACCCAGCACGCGCGTCCGGTGCCGTTCCGCGCTCTTGAGCAAACAGCCGCGCCGCTGGCTCCGGATGAAGCCTTTGCAGCCTTGCAAGCGCGTGCACCAGCGACTTATCAGGACACACGCCTGTCCGAAAAGCCGTTCTGGTTTCTGTTCAACCCGCTCGATGCTGTCGATCTGAGCGAGCAATGGATCGAATTTCCCTCACGCCATGCCGTGGAGGTTCGCTGCTGGTCAACCCTGGATGGATTGCAGCCCTTGGGCGTCGGCAGTCGCGAGGGGTCGCGCGGCCTGATTTCTCCGGCCAAGGCGGGCTTTCAGCTCGCGCTGCCCGTAACACCTGCCGGCCCAATCGTTTGCAGTTCCAGTTTCATCGGACCGGCCCGTTTGACGCTGGTGCAATGGTCCCAGGCCGAGTTGAGCCTGTCGACTCAGGAGTTTCATCGCAATGCCGGGCTGCTCGACGGCGGCCTGATCGTGCTGGCCCTGTTTGTCTTCATCACCGCCCTGATCAGTCGTAACAGCAGCTATGTGGTGTTCTCGGTCTGGCTGGTCATCAATCTGCGTATGGCTGCCCTGTCCTCGGGCTGGGATCAGCAATGGCTCGAACACACGGTGCCTTATGACTGGTTGATCCTCGGACGAAAGATCACGATCGCGCTGTATTACGTCCTGACCTTCGTTCTTTTTACGATGCTGTTTCGGGATGAGTTGGCGCAGATCGGGCAGCGTCGTCTGGTGCAACTGGCACGGTGGTCGTGCTGGCCGCTACTGGGTTTGGCGCTGTTCAGTTCGTACAGCACGTTTCTTCCCATCGTCTGGGTTGCCACCGGGCTGGGCGTGATCCTGTTGATCTACCTGCTGGTTCTGATCCTTCACAAGACCAAGTCGCAGGTGGCCATGTGGTATGCCGCATCGATCGCGGTAGCCCTGTTTGCCAGCCTCTACGAAGTGATTTCGGCATCCATGGGGTTCAAGGGCTTGATCTTCGCGGTGAACAGTGTGACGGCGGCATTGGCCTCGAGTCTGTTGGCCTCCCTGGCGCTGGCCGCACAGATGCGCCAGGAACACGATCAGCGTCTGGAGATGCAAGCCAAGCTGCAGCAGACCTACGACGCCATGCCGATCGGTCTGTTCACCCTCGATCTGCAAGGGCACTTCCTCAGCGCCAACCCGGCACTGCGCAGCATGTTGGGGTTATGGCGCAGCCCTCAGAACCAACTGGACGAATGGTCGAGATACTTCAACCCCTTTGGGTGGCAGCAGCTTCTGAGGCTGGTTCATTCGCATCAAAGTGCTGAACTCGAAATCGATGGCATGCCGGGTATCGATGGCACCTCACCGAGGAGATACCTGGTCAAGGCAACCCTGGTGCGAGAGCTCATCGAAGGCTCGCTCCAGGACGTGACCGAAATGTCGCGTGCGACGCAGCATCTGCAATTTCTGGCCAATAACGATTCCTTGACCAAGGTGCTCAATCGCCGGGGCATCGAAAAAGTGCTGGATCAGGCCATCGCCAGCGTGACGCCGGACACCCCGCTCGCCCTGGCCTACCTGGATCTGGATCGATTCAAGCTGATCAACGATCTGTTTGGTCATGGCGCCGGGGATGAAGTGCTGCAGCAGGTGTGTCTCCGGGTTAACGCGATGCTGTCGAGCTCGATGAGCCTGGGTCGAGTGGGGGGGGATGAGTTTGTAATCGTGATGCCCGATACCCGGCTTCCCTTGGCCAGCGTGATTTGTCAGGGGTTGATTGCCAGCATTGGGCAAACCCCCTATCGAGTCGGGACACGGGCCTTTCAGGTGCGCAGTTCGATTGGCCTGATCGAGGTCTCTCCGGGGACGTCCACGAGCGAGGCGATCTCGACGGTCGATCGAGCCTGTCGACTGGCCAAGTCCGGGCAGAACAACGGACTGGTGGCCTTTGGCAAGGAAGCTAGCGTCCACCAGGAACACGAAGCCGAACTGCGGCTGGTCGGCAAGCTGTCCTCTCACACCGAGATCGACGGCCTTTTCCTGGAAATGCAGCCGATCATGTCGCTCTCGGCGCCCTTTGATTCACTCAACTTCGAAGTGCTGGTGCGCATGCTCGACCCCAATGGCGAGCGGATTCCAACTGACCGGCTGATTTCTGCGGGTGAAAGCAGCGGTCGGATGGGCGTGATTGATCGGTGGGTTTTATCGACCACACTTGAATGGTTGTTGACGCATCGTGAGCAGCTCGGAAAGACCCAGTTTGTCTGTCTCAATCTCAATGGGGCTTCCCTGAATGATGAGCGGTTTATTGAAGAAGTATTTGTATTGCTGGATAAGTATCGTGATATTGCAAGGCATCTGTGTCTTGAAATAACTGAAAGTGTGGCGCTGCACGACTTGAAAAATACTCGTCATTTTATTGATCGAATTCGACAGTATGGGGTCAAGGTAGCGCTGGATGATTTTGGTGCCGGGTATACATCGTTTTCGTATCTGAAAGATTTGCCGGGTGATCTGCTAAAGATTGATGGCAGTTTTATCGTCAACATGAATCAGCACCCGGCCAACGTGGCCATCGTTGAGGCCATTGTCAATCTGGCTCGCAATCTGGGCATGAAGACGGTGGCCGAATGGGCGGAGGACTGTGCCACCGTCCAGACGCTGGTCGACATCGGGGTGGATTACGTTCAGGGTTTCGCAGTCACTGAACCCTTGGATCCCGCGCGGCTACTCAATGCCTCGTCGTCGGCCAGCTTCATCCAGGATCCGGCCTTGAGGCAGTTTCTCGATCAACTCGCGCCCCAGTTCATCTACGGCACTCGGCCCACGGTTGGTGGCCCCGGCAGCAATCTGCACTGACCCTCACGGGTCAGGAGAGATTCGGAAGCTCGGAAATCAGACTTCTGCGGGTTGGCCAATCGATCTGGATGTCGGGGTGCTGTGTGTTGCACATGAAGTCAAGCAACGGGTGTCGGGCCGCTTGCCAGGCCGAGTGAGCTTCCGGGACTGCCAGGGCGAGAACACGGTGGAGCAGTCCCCCCACATGTTTCATCGGCACGAAGCCCATGGCGGGGTACACATCCCTGAACATCAGTCTTTCGTACTGTCGATCCAGGGGGGAGCGGGCAGTGATGACCATCCAGTCCAGATCGTTGTACAGGCAGTACTGATAGAACACCTTGAACAAGACGGTCTTTACAAGTCGTCCGGCCGCGCCATCCGTGATGCCGAGCCGGGTGGCCTCGGCCAGTCTCCGCCCCTGCAGCCAGGGGGGGAGCTTGAGCGACTCTTCCAGAACCAACGGGTGATTGCGGTTGGTCTGGATTCGCAACGTTCCCAAGGGGGAACCATCCAGCTTGGACTCAGCCAGGACGATCTCGACGTCCTGGGAGTAATCCACGGCTTCCGGATGCCTGAGGATCCGGGCCAGATCGGGAACGTGCCGCGCGTAGGCGGCATGACGGATGGACACGGCCTTGAGCAAATCACACTCCGTGCGGACCATCCGAACCGTGAAGGGCAAATGCTCGACCCGCAGCGGGGTGTGCTGTGGTGTTGCTGACACTCCAGGTTCGACGAACAACGGCATCGGCGCGCTCTCGGCATGAGACGCATGACCGGTGCTTTGCGTCGTGGATTTAATCATCGAGATCCCTGGCGGTTTGATGCATTAATGCTGCACGACTCTAGTTAATCAGAAGCTTCAGAACCGTCGCCGGAACACCGCAATACGCATCCATTAATTACCTGGGGCCCCTGGGTTGACATTTGGATACGAATGAAGTGCGGTGAAACTGATTGTGTTATCCAATAAGCAGGATGTGTTGTGCGTGGAAAACACCCAGTCTCTGGGGGTTGTTGGTTTTTATTCTTTGTGATCGCCAATATTGGTTCGGGAATAAATCACGACTGCGGTGGGGCGCGCATTATTGCCAATAAATACCGTGCTGATTCGATTCCTTGGGTTGAAATGTTCGCGAGTTGTCTAGTGTGAATTATTGGGCTTGAATGGGTTGCGAGGAACGAAAGGGGAAACTGGGTTTTGGTCGGAGCTGATTGAGGGAGGCTCTTCGGGCGGACTTCGTATGGCGGTGGCGGTGCGGTGGCTGGGTAGGGTGATGGGCGGTTGGCTTCGTGCCGGTATAGTGAGGATTTCTTCCGGATCCTCGGAAGAAATCCGGAATTTCATCGCCTATGAAGATCTTCAGGGATCTTGCCCTCCTGCTGGGACTCCTGACCCTGAGTCTGGGTTGCCTGGCGGCCCCGTTGCGCATTGGGGTGCTCGCCTTCGAACCCAAGGACCTTGTCCTGCCAGCCTATGCCGATCTTGCGCAGCGTCTTCATCAGGCCCTGCCGGATCTGAGCTTTGAGGTCTTACCCAGTTCCTATCCGGAACTAGAGTCCTTGGTCAAGCATGGCGGGGTTGACTTCATCGTGACCAACCCGGGCCACTACCTGGATTTGGCCGCGCACTTCGCCCTCACGGCTCCTCTGGCCACAGTCGTGATGGAGTCGCCGAACCATGGCCCGCTGACTCAGTTTGGCGGGGTGATCGTGGTCCGGGCTGATCGGGTCGAATTGCAGAGCTTGGCTGATCTCTCCGGCAAACGTATTGCTGCCGTTTCACCGCACTCCTTTGGCGCCTTCCAGGCTCAAGCCTTCGAGATGTTGCGGGTCGGAGTCGATGTCCGCCGGGATTGCGAGCTCAAGTACCTGGGGATGCCACATGACGAGGTGGTGAAGGCCGTGATGGAAGGGCAGGCTGATGCAGGGTTTGTCCGTAGCGGTGTCCTTGAGCGACTGATTCAGTCTGGTGGTGTGAATCCGGCACGAATCCGTGTGATCAATCCGGTGCGGGTGGCGGGATTCCCACTGCGGCTGTCGACACCGCTCTACCCTGAATGGCCCGTGGTGGCCTCCACGGCCCTTGACCGGGAACTGGTGCGGCGGGTCACCGTTGCGTTGCTCAGTCTGGACGGATCTGCGCAGGGCACGATTCGATTCACGACACCGAGCGGCTATCAAGGCACAGAGAACGTCCTTCGGAGTCTGCGTTTGCCGCCCTTCGATCATCTTCCTGAGTTCACGCTGTCGGATATCTGGAAGCGCTACGCGTGGCAAGTCACGCTGATTGGGGGGTTGGCTGGAGTCATCGGGCTGCTTTCGCTGCGCCAGAACCGTCTGTATGCCCGGCTGGAACGCGAGCGCCGGAGACTGCAGGCCGAGATCCATCAACGGCACAGCCTGCTGCGTGTGATGAACCAGGGTGTCATCGAACTCAATGCGCAGGGACGGTGCACTTTGGTCAACCCGGCGGCGCTGAGGCTGCTCGACCGCGCAGAGACCGAACTGCTGGGCAAGGATCTGCTGGTCTGCATTCATCAGCATCCGTCGGAAAGCTCGATTCGGCTGACCCTGGACGATGGGCAGTCCCGCAGCTGCGAAGACTGGCTGGTGCGACGCAATGGGGATGTCTTTCCGGTCGCGCTGCATCTGTCGGTACAGCATGGCCGCAGTGGCATAGCGACGGTTGTGGTGGTCTTTCAGGATATTTCCGAGCGCAAGCTCGAAGAACAGCGGGTTCGCCATCTGGCCTATCACGACCCCCTGACCGGTTTGCCCAATCGCATTCTTGCTGCGGATCGGCTCGATCAGGCCATGCATCTATCCCGCCGAATCGGCCTGGATCGGGTGGCGCTGCTCTACATCGATCTGGATGGATTCAAACCGGTCAACGACACGCTCGGTCATGCGGCGGGGGATCTGTTGCTGATCCATGTGGGACGCCGTCTGCAGCACAGCATCCGTGTCTCCGATACGGCCGCCCGGATCGGTGGGGACGAGTTTCTGGTGATCCTGCATGGCGTGGCAACCCTGGACGACGCCTTTGCCGTAGCCGACAAGATCCTGATCGAACTGCGTCAGCCGGTGGTGCTGGAAGGGCAGCAGGTCTGTATCTCGGCCAGCATCGGCCTGGCGCTCGATCTGGGCGAGATTGGCAGCGCCGAGGGACTGCGCAGTTTGGCGGATCAGGCAATGTACGAGGCCAAGTCGCGCGGAGGGGATCAGGTGCGCGTGGCCGAGCATCCGCAGCTAGATACCGCCCACCACGGTCCGGACTGGTCGATCTGAGCCGTCCAGATGGACCCCACGCGCCGACTCATCGCTGTCATCAACAGCGCGCGCTGCACGGGCTGTGGCTGGTGCGTGGGCAGCTGTCCCTGGCATCTGCTGAGCCTGGAGGTGCGCCACTGGAAGAAGACCTCCACGCTGCAGGACCCCGCGGCCTGCACGGGATGCCGCCTGTGCGAACCCCGTTGCCCCTTTGGTGTGATTTCAATGGCCCCCGTCGCATCGCTCGGCGACGGTTTGGGGGCCAGCGAGCCGGATCAGACCAGCTGACAGGCCTCGTCGAAGCCCAGACGCGGGCCGCGCGGGAACACCTTGGACGGATCGCCATAGCCCAGCGCACAGATGAAGTTCGACTTCACCGAGGTGCCTGCCCAGAAGGCAGCGTCGACCTTGGCGGCATCAAAGCCACTCATCGGGCCGCAATCCAGTCCCAGGGCGCGTGCGGCGATCATCAGGTAGGCCCCTTGAAGGCTGGAGTTGCGCATGGCGGCCTCGCGGGTCAGTGCTTCGTTGCCGGCAAAGACGCCGCGCACATCCATCACCGGAAAGAGACGGGGCAGCAGATCCGGAAAGTTCAGATCCATCCCCACAATGACGGTGACCGGGGCATTGAGCACCTTTGCCGCGTTGCCGGGCATCACGCATTCGGCCAGCTTGGCCTTGGCCTCGGCACTGCGCACGAACTTGAAGCGGCCCGGGGTGGCGTTGAAGGCGGTCGGGCCGAACTTGAAGAGGTCGTAGAGCTGTTGCAGCTGCTCATCGCTGACGGGGCGATCCAGAAATCCATTTTGAGTGCGTGCTTCAGTGAAGAGCTGAGCGGTGGTGATCGACATAGGGTTCTCGCAGATCCGTGGGTTGCCGTGGGGTGAAGAGAAGGTGTGACATCCAACCTTTGCGTGCAGCATAGCGACCGAATGAAGCCGTACAGTTCAAGCCGGTGCAAGTCGGGGTTGCAAGGGATTCAACGATGGCCGGATCCGACCGATGAATTCTCATGATCGGATCAGGATCGCCCGAAAATCGTTGACATTGGTTCGGGTCGGCCCGGTGACAATCGAGTCGCCCAGCGCCTGAAAAAAGCTGTGTGCGTCGTTGTCATCCAGCCTCTGCCGGGGGTTGAGTCCGGCTGCCCGGGCTCTGAACAGCGTATCCGGGCTGATCACCGCGCCAGCGATCTCCTCGCGGCCATCCACGCCATCCGTGTCACCCGCCAGGGCAAATACGCCGGGCAGCCCGTCCAGGCTCAGGGCGAGTGAGAGCAGGAACTCGACATTGCGTCCGCCGCGCCCATCGCCGCGGACCGTCACGGTGGTCTCCCCCCCGGACAGCAGCACACAAGGAGCACAAACCGGCTGAG
>DALYHR010000089.1:0-7872 GCA_031970775.1 Burkholderiaceae bacterium
GCGATGTATTCCTTGGCCTTGAGCACCGCTGCCTCAAAGTCGGCCTTGGCGTACTCACGCTCGACCGGGTAGGCGGTGCCGCGTTTGACCTGCGGTGCCGTGACGCTGTAGCGCAACCGGTCGGTCAGCTCCGACAGGCGCTTCTGCGCCGAGAAATAGGCCTCGGGCTTGCGCGGATCGGCGTAGACGATCAGGTAAAGCCGGCCCGACAGGTTGTCGATCACCGCCAGTTCTTCGGTCTGCAGCAGCTGGATTTCAGGCGTGCCAATGCCGCCGGGCAGGCGGGTGTCGGCCAGTTTTTCCTCGATGTAGCGCACCGTGTCGTAGCCAAAGTAGCCGGCCAGCCCGCCGCAGAAGCGCGGCAGCCCCGGGCGCAATGCGACCTTGAAGCGTTGCTGGTAACTCTCGATGAAGTCGAGCGGGTTGCCCTCGTGGCGCTCGACCACCTGGCCGTCGGTGACGACCTCGGTCACGCCCTGCGTAGTGCGCAGCAGCGTGCGCGCCGGCAGGCCGATGAAGGAATAGCGCCCGAAACGCTCGCCGCCGACGACGGACTCCAGCAGGAAGCTGTAGGGCTTGCCGCCAGCCAGCTTCAGATAGAGCGACAGGGGGGTTTCGAGATCGGCAAAAGCCTCGCTGACCAGCGGGATACGGTTGTAGCCCTGCTCGGCCAGGCTCTTGAATTCAAGTTCGGTAATCACGGTGAATGCTCCGCAAAGCCACCGGCATCACGGGCAAGCAGGAAATCTCCGGCGCAAAGGAGGACGCAGCTCGCGCGTGGCCGGCAGACAGACTGTGAGGGTGCAGGTCAGCGTCGAGAGCGCCCAAGCACGGGCGTCGACGCGGAACCGAAAGTCGGCGCCGGTCGGATCAGCGACGCCAGGGCCAGGCTCCCCGGTCGATCGACCCGGGTAGGCCATAACGACCTGGGTGGCAGCGTTTGCGCGAGATGAACATGGGGTCGGAGTGTAGCGCGACCGACTTCAGCCGAGCCGCCCGGTGCGGAAATCGTTGATCGCTTCGAGGATCTCCGCCTGGGTATTCATCACGAAGGGCCCGTATTGGGCGATCGGCTCGCCCAGCGGCCGGCCGGCGATCAGCACAGCGCGCGCCGGGCCGTCGGCCGCAGCCTCGACCGCTTCAAGCACCACGCCGTCGGCCCCGGCCTGATTGGCCAGAATCGCCACGCGACCGGCCGGTACCGGCCGACCCGAGACGCTGACCACCCCGCGATAGACATGAACGAAGGCGTTGTGAGTCGAAGGCAGCGCCTGCGCAAAGGCCTCGCCCGCCGCCAGTTCCAGATCGAGGTAGATCGGCTCTGTGGTGGCACGGCGAACCGCGCCATCAACACCGTGGCTGGAGCCCGCGATCACCCGCACCAAGGTGCCCCCGCAATGGAAGGTCGGAATCTGCTCCGGCGCGATATCGCGGTACCAGGGCTCGCACATCTTGTCGCGCCCGGCCAGGTTGAGCCAGAGCTGAAAGCCCTCCATGCGGCCCTGCTCCTGCTCGGGCATCTCGCTGTGGATCACACCGCGGCCGGCGGTCATCCACTGCACCGCACCGGGGGTCAGCAGACCTTCGTGGCCGGCCGAGTCGCGGTGACGCATCCGCCCGGTCAGCATGTAGGTCACGGTCTCGAAGCCCCGGTGCGGGTGATCGGGGAACCCGGCGATGTAGTCCGCCGCCGCATCGCTGCCAAAGGCATCGAGCATCAGAAACGGATCGAGCCGACGCTGCAGCCCCGGGCCGGTCAGCACGCGGGTGAGCTTGACGCCAGCACCGTCCTGGGTGGCCTGACCAGTGATGACCTGCTCGACTGGGCGGGACAAGGTCACGGGGTCTGCCGGGCGCTGTGAAACTTCGGACGATGACATGGCGGAACTCCTGATCGTTGGCACCTGCTCGCCAAGTGCCTGACGCAAGTATTCCGCAAACCCCGCCGTGGCGTCAGACGCCGGGCGTCCAGCGCCAGTCGATGCGGCCATCAACGATCGGAATACGCCGGTCCGCCGCCGCCGAGAAGTGCGCGTCGTGCGTCACCGCGATCACCGTCTTGCCGAGGTCATGGGCCAGATCGCGCAGCAGGTCGCGCACGTTGGCGCTGGAGGCCGAATCGAGATTGCCGGTCGGCTCGTCGGCCAGGATGATCTGCGGGTCGTTGGCCAGCGCGCGCGCAATCGCCACCCGCTGCCGCTGCCCACCCGAGAGCTGATGCGGAAATTTGTGCGCCTGATCGCCCAGTTCAAAGCGCTCCAGCAGCTCGCGCGACCGCTGCCGCGCTACCGCCGCATCCAGCCGGCCAAGCCGGCGCATCGGCAGCATCACGTTGTCCAGCGCACTGAACTCGGCCAGCAGGAAGTGGAACTGAAAGACATAGCCCAGCCGCGCCAGCCTGAACGCGGTCAGCGTCTCTTCGTCCATCGCACTGGTTTCACGGCCGTCGATCAGCAGGCGCCCGGCGCTGGGCATGTCGAGCAGCCCGAGCAGATACAGCAGCGACGATTTGCCCGAGCCCGAGGGCCCCATGATGCAGACGAACTCGCCGGCGGCGATCTCCAGGCTGACCTCGTGCACCAGCGTCACCGGCACTTCGCCGTCGAGCCGCCGTTGCAGACCTTCGGCGCGGATCAGCACGGGGGAGGGTGTTGAACTCATGCCGCCCCCCGCAGGATGTCGACCGGATGCACCCGCGCCGCGCGCCGCGCCGGCAGCCACGACGCCGCCACGCAGGACAGCAGCGCAAAGGCCCCCGCCAGGGCGTATTGATCGCTACCGCGCCACACCGGCATCTGCACCAGCTCAACCACGCCGGGCGGCTTGAGCTTCACCTGCCCGAGGGCCTCGATCAGCATCCAGCCCAGCGCCATGCCCGCTGCGCTGCCGAGCAGCCCGACGATCACCCCTTCAAACACGAAGATGTTGCGTACATCGCCAGCCTGAAAGCCCATCGACTTGAGGATGGCGATGTCGCGGGTCTTTTCCATCACGATGGTCGAGATGGTGTTGTAGATGCCGAAGCTCGCCACCACCAGAATCGCCGAGACCACGCTGTACATGATCAGGTTGCGCACGAACAGCAGGCTCAGGAAGTCCTCCGATGCCTCGATCCAGGACACGCTCTTGTAGCCGGTCATCGCCTCCAGCGTGCGGGCCAGATCGCGCGAATCGTAGGGGTCGTCGAGCTGCAGCACGAAGCGGTTGACGCGGTTCTCGCGCCCCAGCAGCGACTGCGCCCGCTTGAGCGCCACAAAGATCTGCCCCTCGTCATAACCGGCGTTGCCGGTGCGGAAGACGCCAACCACCCGCAGCGAGCGGCTGCTGCCGTCGGCTCCGATCACCGTCACACCACTGCCCGGGTGCAGGCTGAACTTGTCGACCAGCCCCTGGCCGACGATCACCCCGTCGGCGTCGGCCGCCAGCGCATCCAGCGTGCCCAGCACCATCTTCGATTCGATCGTACTGACCTGGCGCATGCGATCGGGCACGATGCCGTTGAGCGCCACGCCCTGCTGGCGGCCGGCGAAGTTCAGCATGCTCGACCCGGCCAGCACCGGCGCGACCCGCAGATGCGGCAAGGCATCGATTTCAGCCAACCGCTCGCGCCAGCCGCGAATGCCACGAGTCTCGCGCTGCGGCTTGACGTGGCGAATCTCCACTGCCGCTTCGGGCCAGCGCAGCCGGGCCGGCTGCGGCGGGGCGTCGCGGAACTCGTCATAGACGGTGATGTGCGGGCTGTTGTCGACCAGCCGTGCCAGAAAGTCCTTTTCCGAACCGCGCATCAGCGAAGACACCGCCAGAAAGAACGCCACCCCCAGCACCACCCCGGTCAGCGACACAAGGGTCTGGCGCTTGCGGCTGCGCAGATGGGCCAGTGCCACATCCAGCGCCACCCCCCAGACCTGCCAGACGCGGGCTGTCATCGCCCGGCACCCGAAGCAGCCGCCGAAGCTGCCTCAGCCACCCGCACCGCATGGCCGTCCCGCAGCGCCTCGGTGGGCTCGGCCACCAGCGGCTGACCCGCCTGCAAGCCGTCCAGAATCTCGACCCGCTCGGGTGAACGCACACCGATGCGAACCAGCTGGCGTTTCAGATGCCCGTCCTCGACGCGCCAGACCGCCGGCCCCGGCTGCACCAGCGCGCGGGTCGGAATCAGCAATGCCTGCTCCCGCCGCCCGGTCAGGATGTTGGCGTCCATCGTCATGCCCGGTCGCAGGCCCTTCAGGCTGGCCTCGTCGCCGCGGAAGCGGATGCGCACCCGGTAGCTGCGCGCCACCGGATCGCCCTTGGGTGTGATCGAGGCCACCTCGCCTTCAAACAACTGCTGTGGCAAGGCCTCGCTGCGCAGGTTGACCGCCTGACCCACCTGCACGCGGGCGATATCTTCCTCGTCGACCTCGGCGCTGACTCGCAGCGGTGCGCAGCAGGACAGCGACATCACGGTCTGACCCGGAGCGATGAACTGCCCGCGCTCGCCGTCGCGGCGCAGCACCATGCCGTCAGCCGGAGCGGTCAGCAGGTTGTAGTCCAGCATCGCCTGCGCCCGTGCCAGTGCGGCGCGAGCGGCATCGAGGTCATTGCGAACCCTGTCCAGCTCAGCGGCCGAAACGAACTGCTGCGCCACCAGCGTGCGGGTGCGATCGACCAGGGTTTGGGCCTGACGCTCGCGTGCCCGCGCCTCTTCGACGCTGCGCTGCAGCTCCACTGACTCGATACGGGCCAGCACCTGACCGCGTTTGACGAACTGGCCTTCGTCGGCTTCCAGCGCGATCAGCCGTCCGCCGCTGCGCGGAGCGATCGGCACCAACACGGTCGGCTCGACCTGCCCGGTAGCGTAGACCGCCTCGATCGCCGGCCCGCGCTCCACCGTCACGACCCGGACTTCCGGCCCGCGACGAAGCATGTTCGCGCCATAGCCCGCCCCACCGATCACGGCCAGGAGCACCAGCGCCCAGACTGCCTTGCTGCGTGTCACACCACTGCCTTTCATCTGCTCCGGAATACCCAGGACCCTGTCCCGATGGGTAACCCGTTGATCACCCGCCCGAGCATCAGGGCCGACCCCGGGGCGTAGCCGTTTCGCGGGTTTACGCGAGCTGGCTAACGCGGTCGCGATCCTACGCTGCGTTTGTTGACGTTTCGCAAACGACGAGGAGCCCCGAATGATCCGCACCACACCGCGCCTGACACGACTCGCTCCCCTGAGCCTGGCCGTCGCCCTGCTGGCCGCCCCCGGCCTGAGCCATGCCACCAACGGCATGCTGATGGAAGGCTACGGCCCGATCGCCACCGGCAGCGGCGGCGCATCGATGGCCAGCGACAACGGCACCGCCGGCATGGCCAACAACCCGGCCACGCTTGGGTTGATGAGCCAGGGCGCCCGACTCGATGTCGCGGTCGGCCAGCTCGGGCCCAAGGTTGCCAGCCAAGCCGGCCCGATGAATGCCGACTCGTCGGCCAACAGCTTCCTGATGCCGGCCTTCGGCTATACCCGTCGCAGTGACAGCGGCCTCGTCTGGGGCGTTGGCATGTTTGCCCAGGGCGGCATGGGCACCGAATACGGCGCCGACAGCTTCCTGGCGATGGGCAGTGGTGCACCGGTGCGCTCCGAACTCGGAGTCGGCCGCATCATCCTGCCACTGGCGATGAATCTGAATTCCGATCTGGTGGTCGGGGGCTCGCTGGACTACGTCTGGTCCAACCTCGACCTGCGCATGGCCGCCAGCGGCGCTCAGCTCGGTGGGATGGTCACTTCGGCCAGCGGCAATCTCGGATCAGCCCTGCCAGCGATGGGCGGCGCGGCCTGGACTCGTATCGACTTCTCCGACACCAGCAGCTACAGCGGCGCGGCCTCGTCCAGCGGTTACGCCGCCAAGCTCGGCGTGCTCTACAAGGCTCGCTCTGATCTGAGCCTCGGCGCCTCCTGGCACAGCCGCACGCAACTGCAGAACATGCAAACCAGCGCCCAAGGCGCGCAGCTCAGTGCCCAGGGCGGCTTCAGCGACAGCGGCCGCATGACCGTCGACAACTTCCAGTTCCCGGCCCAAGTCGGCGCAGGGGTGGCCTGGCAGAGCAGCCCGGCCCTGCAACTGGTAGCCGACATCAAGCGCATCTACTGGTCGGACGTGATGGACGCGTTCCGCATGCGATATGACAGCGCCGGCATGGGCGGCAGTGTCAGCTTTGCCATGCCCCAGCACTGGAACGATCAGACCGTCACGCAGCTCGGTGCCTCCTGGCGAATGAGCGAGGCGCTGGTGCTGCGCGGCGGCCTGAACCTCTCGACCAACCCGGTGCCGGACAACTACGTCAACCCGCTGTTCCCGGCCATCGTCGAACGTCACTACACCGCCGGCGTGGGCTACAGCCTCGGTTCGGCCGGCGATGTGAACTTCGCCGCCACCCTCGCCCCGGAGGTCAAGGTGCAATCCGCCGACGGTGTGACTATCACCCACAGCCAGACCAACCTGCAGCTGATGTACAGCCGGCGGTTCTGATCGGTGGGCTGGCTCCGGCAGCGTCGCGCTATCTTGGCGACCTGAACGCTCCGGAGCCGCCGATGACCTCCTCTCCCACCGCACCCACTGCCAGATTGCCGGCCGAGCTGCTCGCCGCGCTGACCGAACGATTCGGCTCGCGCTGCTCCACCGCTGCGTCGGTCTGCCAACAGCACGGCCGGGACGAATCGCCCTTCGAAGCCATGCCGCCGGATGCGGTGGTCTGGGCCGAGAGCGCCGAGGAAGTCACCGCCCTGCTCCAGGCCGCATCGCACTGGGGCGTACCGGTGATTCCCTTCGGAGCGGGCTCTTCGCTGGAAGGGCATCTGCTGGCGGTGCGCGGTGGCATCAGCCTGGATCTGTCGCGCATGGATGCCATCCTGCGCATCGACGCCGAGGATCTGACCGTGACGGTGCAGCCGGGCGTGACTCGGCTGCGGCTCAATCAGGAGCTGCGCCACGCCGGGCTGTTCTTTCCGGTCGACCCCGGCGCTGACGCCACCATCGGCGGCATGACCGCCACGCGCGCCTCCGGCACCAACGCCGTGCGCTACGGCACGATGCGCGAGAACGTTCTGGCGCTCGAAGTGGTGCTGGCCGACGGCCAGCGCATTCGCACCGGCAGCCGGGCGCGCAAGTCCGCCGCGGGCTACGACCTGACCCGCCTGTTCGTCGGCAGCGAAGGCACCCTGGGGGTGATCACCGAAATCACCCTGCGGCTGCACCCGCTGCCCGAAGCGGTCTCGGCCGCAATCTGTCATTTCCCCGATCTGGGCTCGGCGGTCGACACCACCATCGCGATCATTCAGGCTGGCGTGCCGATCGCGCGCTGCGAACTGCTCGATGCCCGGGCGATCCGCGCCGTCAACGCCCACGACCGGCTGGGGCTGCGCGAATCGCCGATGCTGCTGATGGAATTCCACGGCAGCCCGGCCTCGGTGGCCGAGCAGGCCAGCACCGCGCAGACGCTGGCCCGCGAGCACGGCGGCGAAGCCTTCGAATGGGCCACCACCCCGGAAGAACGCAGCCGGCTATGGGCGGCCCGCCACCACGCCTACCTGTCGGCGCTACAGACCCGGCCGGGCTGCCGCTCGGTCACCACCGACGCCTGTGTGCCGATCTCGCGGCTGACCCAGTGCCTGACCGAAACGGTGGCCGAAGCGGACGCCAGCGGTCTGCCCTACTTTCTGGTCGGCCATGTCGGCGACGGCAACTTCCACATCGGCTACCTGATCGACCCGAACCTCCCGGCCGAGCGCGAACTGGCCGAGCAGCTCAACCGCCGGCTGGTCGAACGCGCCCTGCAACTGGAAGGCACCTGCAGCGGCGAGCACGGCATCGGGCTGCACAAGATCGACTTCCTGCCGATCGA
>DALYHR010000090.1:0-7840 GCA_031970775.1 Burkholderiaceae bacterium
GGGGTGTGGTGTCGAGCACGCCACGTGCGAGATCGATGGTCGCGTTGGCAGCATCAAAGGCCAGGACGGCAACGGCCTCTGCAGTGGCCCCATTGGCAGCCGCCAGATAGGCGTAATCGCCGACAGCCAGTCTCTCCGGCTGGCTGATGGCCGTCACCGGAACACCAACGGCATCAACCTCGCTCGCAGGCAAAACGGCATTGAGCGTGAGCAGTGGCGCGTAGTCCTCACCCACGACGGCAGCGAGATCGCCGCTCGTAGCACCGGTGGCCAGTTGCCAGTTCAGTTGCCCGGTACCGCCTGCGGCCGCCAGCGCACAGAGATAGGTGTCCGTATCGGTCAGGTAGGCCAGATCTGCGCGCGACAAGCGCCGGGCCAGTTCCCAATACGGCACCTCGACGGCCAGCACCAAGGCGGGCGACAACGGTTCGATGGTCGGCTCCTCGACGTGCGGCGGCGGGGGCGACAGCACGGTGTTGCTCATGCCGAACACATCTTCCATGGCTTCGATGCGCCACTCGGCCGCTCCCAAGGTGCCGGTATCGATGCCGGTGACGCGCACCACCATCTGATCCACACCCAAGCGCGGCCAGTTCAGCAGAAATACATCACCCGGCAGCGGCGCACGCTCCAGCGTGTCGCGTGCCACCGTCAGACTCATCCGGGCCAGCGGCGAACCCAAGGCGCGCAGGTCACGCAAGGCCAGCCGCGCGGCCAGTGGCCCGTAATTGACGCCCGGATAGTCGCGGCGCTGATTGATCACGCCGCCTTGCAACTGGATGGCGGCCAGGTTCTCGACCGTAACGGCAGCATCACCGCCGTTCTGCCAGTCGGTGTAGACCACGGTCAGTTCATTGGGCAGCTCGCCCCACTGGGCACGTTCGAAGCGTTCCAGCCGCACGATTTCGTCAGGCCCCAACTGCGGTAGGCTGTCGATCCAATAGTCGTCGCGCAGCAGCTTGAGCTCAAACGTGCCTTGCTCCGGGTCGGTGTAGAGGATGCCGCCAATGTGGTCGATGACCTGGCCGATGAAGCTCTCGATGGGCTGCTGGCGCGTCCAGATCAGATTTAGGCCGAAGCCCTCGCTCGACAGGGCCCACGCTGCGTTCCAGAAACTCCAACCGATGGTGCTCTGCGGATAGCCCATGCCCCAGTGCGGATCGGTGAGGCACTGCACCAGGATGTGCGCCGGGTTCATGCCGACGCTGATTTCCCGGCCTTCGTCCTCATCCCAGGTGCGGACTTCAGCGTTCCACTCCATCCACGGCGCATCGAACCAACCCGCCGTGAAGCGACGCACCCGTACCGCCCATGGCTTGATGTAAGGGTTGTTGGCCGCAAACAGGATCTTGCGCGCCACCAAGGACAGCACGCCTCGGAATGCCGGAATGGCTGGCCCAAGGCGACTCATCAGATAGTCGTTACGTCCTTGCCCGGCATGACCAGAAAGCACATCGATGGTGCCGACCACGCCGCCTTCGCGATCGTCGCCGCCAAACAGGGTTGGCTTGTTGATGCTCAGGCTGGTCAGCCCGTGGCCGGTGGACAGCGGCGCGCGGTCGGCATCACCCCACGCGGTACGGTCGCCCATCTGGATTTCCTGCACGGCATCGACGGGCCCCTGGCACAAGGCCAGATGCAGCCCCATCCGGTAGCGGTAGCCAACGGTTTGCGATTTGCTGCTGCCACCCATCAGCCTTGCTCCCGCTGGCTGGATTGATTGCGGGCGTGCTCGACCACACGTTGGGCCATTGCATCGCCGGTGGCCAGCAAGGTTTCGGCGTCACAGCCTTCACGCAGGAAAGCGCGGAAATCCAGGTCGTGACGCGCAAACCACGTACGCGTGCCGTTCGCGCACAGGCCCACGGCGCGCACGTGATCGATGGTGATGACGGTCTGCGTGGTCATTTCTTGCCACCTTTCTTCTTGATCGGATCGGCTTCGAGATCGCCATACCAGACGACGTTGGAGCCGCGCAGCAGCACGGTGCCGAACACGACCGGGATCGGTCGGCCTTCTTCTGCGGTGGGGGCATCGACGTCAGACAGGGATGCCGGTTTGGGTTCGGGCGGTTTCGGTGCGAGCGCGACCGAAACCAGCGCCGCCACCACGATGACGACGAGGTACCACATGGCGATTTCTCCAGGGATTCAGAACACGCCCGTCGAGAACGGGTTTTTGCTCGGGATGGCGGGAAAGCCGCCGTAGTTGTCGAGGTTGCCGAAGCGCGACTCGCACGTGGCCGTGCTGTGATCGCAGCCGACCGTCAACAGCACCTCGGTGCCGACTTCAATGGCCACCGGATAGAGCAACTCGACGCCACCACCGTAGTCATTGACGATCATGTGGCGCGCACCTTCCGGGGTTTGCAGCCAGCCACCGGCCAAGCCACCACTGACGCTGCCGGGCGTGCCACCGTCGAGATCGACGTTACGGCCATTGCTGTTGCTCACCAAGGCGCTGGCAGAAATCGGTGAGGCACCACAGGCAGCCGAATACAGCACGTGGGAACACTTGCGGCTGTAGAGCCGCCGCAACCCGATACGCTTGAGACTGACTTGCGCGGATTCGCAGCGAACACGAGCCACATCGTCGGCGACTTCGACGCCCAGCACCCGGCCCATCCAGCGCGTGCCGGAGATCCACCAGTAGTCGCCCCAGGTGTCGCGCCGTCCGATGCGCAGGGTGATCGAGGTGGTGTCGCCGGTCAGCGAGTTGGCGAGCAGGTGGCGCACCAAATCACAGTTCGGCGGCAGTTTCAGATCCAAGCCAGCCTTCGCCGCTTCAGCACCCAGCGCCAGTTCGTTGCGTTCCAAGGCCAGGCTCTTGTAGAGGTTGCCATCCAGATCAACATCGAATTCGTGCGGCGTCAGATAGAACTGCGCGCTGTTGCTGGCGAAGGCGTATAGCTCGACTTCCAGCAATGGGTTCTGGCTCATCGTGCTTACTCTCCCTCGTAGGTTTGACGGTCATTGCCGCGCGGTTCGGGCAACTGGCGCGCGGTCAAGGTGATCTCCAGCAGCGTCGGGCTGTGCCAGTACAGATCGATGGCATCGTGGTCGAGGCGGCAGCGCACGAGGCGAATGACGCGGCTGCGTGCGGGCACCCAGTCGTCGAGACCCGAGCGCAGCACCAGCACACCGCCTTGATCCAGATGGCAGGCCGCCGTCAGGGCGTACTGCCGATAGCCGTCTGGGTGCACGATCAAGCAAGCGGCGGGGCGATGCCAAAAATCCGAGATTCGCGCGGAGATGTCTTTGCCATCCACGCGCAGGAAGCCATCTTCGGGATCGGCTTCGACGTTCACCCACAGGATCGGAGCCAAGCCATCGGGCAGCCAGAAGGCCTCCAGACGGCCTTGGGTGCGCCACAACCGCGCCCGCCAGATCTCGACTTCATCTAGTGAGCTGGCCAGATAGCGCCGCTGCAAAGTTGTCGTCGCCCACGGATCGTCCCGGCGCACCCACGGATCTGCAGTCGAAAAGTCTTGGCGGGTGATCGTGGTTTGCGCTGCGGCCGTTGGATCGTCACGCCAGTTGCCATCTGGCCAGACCGGGATCTCGTCGAGCCATGGGTCATCGAGAACATCCTGGTCGGGCAGTGGCGCAGGCTGGATCTGTGTGGGAATGTTGCCGCCGACCATGCCGGGTACCCACTGCGTGAGATCCGCCGGATCGATGGCCTTGCCCCACACCAAGGGCATGATGGTGCTACCCACGGCTGCGGCGCGTGCCAACGGTTCCATCAGCCACAGCAGAGCGCTTTCCACATCGCTGAGTTGGGCGATCTGCCAGCCATCGGCGGCGATGATCAAAATCCAGCGGCCATTGTTCTCAGTTTCCTGCCAGCCCTGCACCCCGTCGTAGGTCAGATGCACATTGGCCGAGAGTGGCCCGAACTGTCGCCCATCTGCCTCCGTCACATTGAGTGCCAGTGCGCCACGTTCGCAGGACTGGGTCAGGTGCACCGCGTACTGCGGCAGCGGCCACAGCGCCATTTGACCGAGATGATCGGCCAGCCAGTCGGCCACCAGGGCATCGGTCTGCCGGGCGTTGCCCACCTTGTAGGTGAGCCAGCGCCGAGGAACGCGTCGGCGTGCCTGCCGGGATTCGTTGCCACTGGCCAGCCGCGTGACGCTGGTCTGCCACTCCAGCCGTTCGACGAGGGGCTCCATCCAATCATGACGGAAGGCAAACACGCCGCGTTGCGCATCCGGCCAAGGCTGGTCGCCAAAGGCATCCATACCGGTGGCGACGATGGCGCTTGAGGCCGTGTCCCGGCGCAACACTTCGACCAGAAAGATCGGCGCATCGATGGGTGGCCAGGGGCCCGCCAAGGATTCCGCCAGCAGGCTGGCCGTCAGATTGGGCGGCAGCGGAGCGACAGCTGTTTCCGGCGTGAAGCTGGCTGCGCTCGCCCCGAAGGTGGCACGCGAGAGCACTTCACCCTGGAAGGCGGGCAGTTCGCTCCCCGGCGTCGGCTTGCTAGAAACCTCCGCAATGTCTTGAACGACGACACGCTCCGTCATGCCGACTCCAGGCCGAACTCAGCGGCATTGAAGGCGGCCTCCGTCCACTGCACGTTGCCGTTCGGATTGCGCTCGAACAGCGTGCTCTGCCACGCCAGTTGCTCCTGCAGGACGATGTCGGTGCTGACGGCGCTCTGCGCACCACTGACCACGAGTCCTTTGACCTTGCCCAGCCCCGCGTCGGTCTTGCGCGCCAGCATGGTCAGTTGCACACCGTAGATGGCGGGCGTGGCCATTACCGGCAGCGGCTCGACATCGAAGGACTGGCGCAGCCCCACGTTGGGCGCACTGATCGCTGTGGATTCGTCCTCGTCGCTGACGGCTTCCCAGGCAGCAGTGCCGACCGGACTGGGAGTCCACTGGTTCAAACTGCCATCGGCCTGAGCCTGCAAGGCATCGACGCGCACATCACCGAGGAAGGTGTTGTTGATCGTGCCGCTGGTGTCGGCGATGTAGAAGTCGTCGACGTCGATGGTCAGCGGACAATTCTGGCCGGGCACCGCACCTACGAATGCCGTGAGCAGTTGGCCGCCGCCCTGAATGGTGTTCTGCGCGGTCATCTGGATGGCCAGGATGCCGTTGATGCGCACTGACAGCACACCGTTGCTGGTGCCTTGCGTGACCTGCAACTCGATGTAGTGCCAGCCGCGTGCGGGAGCACTTGCCACCGACACAGAGATCAACTGGTCATAGCCGTATTGCCAGCGGTAGAGCTTGAGCCGACCGTCCTCGCCGATTTTCACGAGATGCGCGACCTGCGAGTTGGCATCGCGCACGCCCAGCAGCAAAGGCTCGGTGTAGGTGTTCTGGTACGGCACCACGCGAACGGCTGCCCCGACGATCAGGCTGGTCTTGGTGGCGTCGAGGTTCTTGACATAGCCGCCACCCGAACCTTCCGGCAAACGCAGGGCATAGGAGGACGGACGACGGCCATTGATCCGGGTGGCCTGCGGCGAGAGATACGCTGCCTTGCCTCGTGCCAGCCACGGATCGCCAAAGCTGTCCACGGCCTGTGGGTCGTAGTGATCGAAACCGTCGATGAACAGAAGTGCCATTGGACTTTCCTCTGAAAATTCAGCCTTGCAGCGCCGCACGGATGGCCCGTGCATTGCGCCCGATGATGTTGACGATGACTTTCTCTCCGGCAGGCGACTGCAGGTGGTCGTGGGTCACACCCGGATCGACCGCGTTGACGATGCGCACGGCCTGATTCATCTGCGGCTGCGCGGGCGGCACTTTCACCTCCGGTACCAGCCCGCCCGCTGCGAAGGCCAATTCGCCGCCCTTGAAACGTGGGCCTACCGACAAGCCGTTGAGCGAATCGAGGAAGGCCACACCGACCTGGCGCACGGCGGCCGCCCGCACCACGTACTCGCCTGCGGACAGACGCGCCGGGATCGAATCCGACGTGGCGCTACCCGGGCCGGAGACCAGACCGCCGCCCGCGAACTTCTTGATTCCACCCAAGAGCGCCATCACAGCGGCGACCATGGCTACCATCGCGGCTACAGCCAGGGCTGGCCCAACGTAGGGGATGGAAGCCTGCGACGCCGCCGCCCCGGCTCCCGCCTTGGCTGCATCCATCGACACCACGGCGGTGGTTTCGGTGGTCTTTTGCGCGACCTTGGCGGCGCTGGCCGCCGCATCGACGGTCTGCTCCTGCTGGATGAAACCGAGCTTGAGCGCCAGCATCCGAGCCTGCATGGCGATCCACTGCTGAAACGGCTGGATCACGATCTGCTGCAGGAAGGCATCGGCCACCTGCTGAAAGATGCTCGCCAAGGCACTGCGCCAGGTCTGCGCGCCGGTGATCATCCCGTTGAGCGCACCGCCGAAGCTCTCGCCGATGCGATTCCACAGAGGAGCCATTTCATCGACGGTGAGCTTGGTGCGATCCAGCTCGTTGCGCCACGCCTGCACGCGAATCACCGCATCCGGCCCGATGGCCTGCGCAGCTTGCTGCATGGTCGGCAACAGGCGCTCCATCTCGGTGGCTGATTGCTGTTGCAAGGCCACGATCTGCTGACGCGCCTGTGCTTCGGTTAGCAGCCCAGCCTGCTGCTGGGTCTGAATGGCCTCCTGCGCATTACGCAGACGCTCAGTGACTTGCCGCCACTGAGCTTCAAGCGCAGCCAGATTGGCCTGTGCAGCCTTCACATTGATCAGCCGATCAACGAGCGACACGCCGTCGGCATCGCTTTCTGCCGCCAGTCGCGCCCGTAGATCGCGGTAGCTGCGCTCAATGGCTGCTTGCCGGTCGGCATCCGTGGCGGTGCCGGTGATCTGGGCCAGTTCCTCACGCGCCTGCGCCAAGGCATCGGCCAGCTCACGCTCGGCTTGCGCTGCCTTGCGCGCATTGGCCTGCTCGATGTCCGTGCGCCGGTTGTTGAGCGTGATCAGGTCGGCTTCCGCCTTGGCGACCTCGGCCTTGGCTTTCAGTCGGTCGTTTTCCGATTTGCCCGTGGCGGCGACTTGCTGACTGCGGGCCAGCTCCTGCTGCTTGCGGGCAATCTCGGCATCGACCTCGCGCTGTTCGATGGCCGTTTTCTGCGTGTAGTAATCGCGCACAGATACCAGACGGTCTTCGAGCGCAGCATCCAGCGCAGTTTGTTGCCGGTTCAGACCGTCCTTGAGCAGCGCGAACTCGGCGTCCAGCTGCGCTTTCATCAGCGTGGTCTGCGCGCCGGTCGTGTCCTGCGCTGGCTTGACGGCTTTGGGCTTGGTCAGGCGCTGAAGCAGTTCCGGATCGGCCTGGATCTTGGGTGCCTTGACCTCGATGGGCTTGGGGTCGAACAGGCTGTCACGAAAGGACGCCAGTTCATCCAGCCGTTTGACCAGATTGCCCTTGAGGTCGGCAATGATGGCCTTGGCCCCATCGGTGTTGCCCTTGAGCGCCTCGACCGCCGCCGCCACACCGACACCAATGGCCTCGCCCAAGGCGACGAAGGCCTTGCCAACGGTGGCGGCACCCAGTGCCAGGGTCTTGAGCACCAGCACCACGCCATCCAGGATCGCGCGCAGTGTGCCGCCTTGCTTGGCCGACTCGACCATGCCACCGGCCATATCGTTCAGGGCGGGCAGCAAGGACGCGATGATCTGGTTGCCGATGCTGGTGGTGGCCAGTTTCAGCTTGTCGAGGGCATCGTTGAAGTTGCCCGCCTGCACCGCCGTTTCGCTGCTCATCTGCACGCCGAGCGCCTGCATCTCGGCAGCCAACTCGTTGATGCCGTCGCGCCCCTGATTCAGGAACGGGATCAGCTCGGCTCCCGACTTGCCGAACAGTTGCACTGCCAGCGCGGTTTTTTCCGCGCC
>DALYHR010000091.1:0-7771 GCA_031970775.1 Burkholderiaceae bacterium
ATGGCAAGACCACGGCCGGTACGGCGGGAGGCACGGCGACGACTCTTGCGGTGACGCCGAGCGCGATCAGCGCGGTGGTGCTCAGGGCGGGACAAGCTGCAACCGGCTACGAATTTGCTGAACTCGGTGGCGGCAGCCTCTCCGGTCGGGTCTATCAGGATGCCAACAACGATGGTGTCTATCAGCCTGCACCAGGCGGCACCGATGCCGGCTTGCCTGGCGTGATGGTGACGCTGACGGGCACGGATGACCTGGGTGCCGCGGTGACGAAGACCACCACCACGGCGGCGGATGGCAGCTACAGCTTCACGAGCCTGCGGCCCGGCACCTACACGGTGACCGAACCGAATCAGCCGGTCGGCACGATCGACGGTCCGGTTCAGGTGGGTCAGATTGGGGCACAGACGGTGGGTGTGGCTGCGGCCGGTTTGCCCAGCGCCATTCAGGGCATCACGTTGGCAGCTGCTCAGCAGGGCAGCGGCTATGACTTCCTCGAACTGCCTGAGACAGCCGATCTGTCGGTGAGCAAGACGCATGAGCCGCCCCGCTTCACCGTGGGGCAGCCGGCGTTGTATCGGCTCAAGGTGCGCAATGCCGGGCCAACCGCCAGCGCCGGGCTGATCACGGTGTCTGACCGTCTGCCTGCGGGCATGACGTTGGCGGCAGTGCCGACGGGAGCGGGCTGGCAATGTGCCGGCGCGGTGGGTGCTGCCAGCTTCAGTTGCACCACGACCCAGGTCGTGGCTGCGGCGGGGTTGGCCTCCGAGATCGTGGCTCCCGTTTCGGTGAGCGCTGCCTTGCTGAGCCAGGGCGCTGCCACCGGTCAGGCTGACAACGTGGTGATGGTCGAAGGCGGTGGCGAAGCGCCGGTGCGCCAGCCCACACCGCTTGAGCGCACTCGCTTCACCACCACCCCGGGAGGGCTGCCGCCCTGTGACCCGGCACTCGCACAGAACGCCTGTCGTGACACCACGCCAGTGCAGCTGCCGGCTTCGCTGTCGGGTTCGGTGTGGGTCGACAGCGGCACGCAGCCCCAGGCTCTGGATGCCGGCGATATGAAACTGCAGAACTGGACGGTCGAGGCGGTGGATGTCGCGACCGGACAGGTCATCGCTCAGGCCATCACGGCGCGCGATGGCAGTTATCAGATTACCGGTCTGCCGCCTACGGTGCCGCTGGATGTGCGTTTCCGTGATCCGATGAACCACGTGGTCTTTGGCGTACCGATGAACGGGGAAACGGGTCCGGGCTCCTCGGGCGTAGGGTGTCTGGATTTCACGGTCGTGCCGGTCGGGCAGGAAAGCTCCTGCCTCGACACCACGAGCAATGTCAGCCAGCTGCGGGTGATCCTGGCGCCGGGGCACAACCTGGTGCAACAAAGCCTGCCGGTCGACCCTAATGGGGTCGTCTACGACAGCCAGACGCGCGCGCCCTTGACCGGCGCGGTGGTGACGCTGGCGCCGCAGGGCAGCTGCCCGGGCTGGAATCCGACCACCAGCGTCGTCAACGCCACCGCCGGGGGCTACACCGTGTCGGGCAACGCGATCTCGATGAATACGGGGACGGATGGCTTCTATCAGTTCCTGTTCCTGCCGACCGCGCCGGCGCTGTGCGACTTCCAGCTCACCGTGACGCCGCCGGGAGGGTATGTCGGTCCGTCGACCGCGATTCCGCCTGAAGCCGGAGTGCTGGTGCCGCCGGTAGTGCCGGGGGCGATCTATCAGGTGCAGCCGCAACCGACTCCGCCCACCGCCGCGGTCGGTGTGGCCACGCGCTACTGGACGACGCTGCGGGCTGGTTCGGCTGGCGCCAACATCGTCCACAACAACATCGCACTGGACCCGCAGGAATCGCCACGGCTGGCGATCAGCAAGGTGGCGGACCTGCGCGAGGTCGAAGTGGGTAGCAGCGTGCGCTACACCCTCACGGTGCGTCAGACCGCCGGCTCAGGCTTGGCGCAGCTGGCCATCGAGGACCGTCTGCCGGCCGGGTTCACCTTCATCCGCGGAACCGCGCTGCTCGATGGCGTGCCGATCGCCGATCCGGTCGGCGCACCAGGGCCGCGGCTGCGCTTCGCGCTCAATGCGATCAGCAAGGGTGCTCAGCAGGTGCTGACGTACCGGGTGCGCATCGGGGTCGGTGCCCTGGAAGGCGATGGCATCAACCGCGCTCACGCGGTGGGCTGCGCGGCGGGGGTGAACTGCATTGGGGTGAGTTCCCCGCCGACTGGAACGACCACGTCCAACGAAGCTCAAGCCAAGGTCAAGGTCACCGGTGGCGTCTTCGCCACCGAGGCCTGCATCGTCGGCAAGATCTTCATCGACTGCAATCACAACCATCTGCAGGACGATGAAGAGCTGGGCATCCCCGGCGTGCGCTTCTATCTCGAAGACGGTACCTGGCTGGTCAGCGATTCGGAAGGCAAGTACAGCCTGTGCGGTCTGACGCCTCAAAGCCATGTGATTCGGCCCGACCCGCGCACCTTGCCGCGCGGGGCTGCGTTGACCACCACCAGCAACCGCAACCTCGGCGATGCCGGCAGCCTCTGGCTGGACCTGCGCAACGGTGAGCTGCACCGGGCTGATTTCATCGAGGGCAGTTGCTCGAACCGCGTGCTCGATCAGGTCAAGGCGCGGCGCATGCAAGGCGAGGTGCGGTCGGTCGAAACCGAGCGGCCCGGCGGGCCGGCGCTGCGCTTCGAGAGCAAGGCCCATGGACTGGACCCGAGCCGTGCACCGCCGCAGGCCACCGACTCGGCCGACCAGCGACCCGCCATCGTGGCGCCGCGCTCTGGGGCGGAGCAGCCGCAAGGAGGTCGCGATGCGCGCTGACCGGCACCCCGCGGGCTTGACGATGAAAGATGGAACGATGACGAAGCGTCCCCGAGGTCGCCGCGCTGCGGGGGCCCGGCTCGCCGCCGCCGCGCTATGGGTGGGTTGCCTGTTTGGGGCTGCCGCGCAGGCGGCTCCGCCGGTGGGCCGGCTGGTGCTTGAGGTCGGGCGCGACGGCATCCCCGCTGACGGCCAGACCCCCGTGCCGGTGACGGTGCGGGTGCTCGATGCCAATGGCCGGCCAGTGGCGGGCGAAGTGCGGGTGACGCTGGAGCACAGCGGTGGTCGGCTGATGCTGGCCGGTGCAGCCAGCGATGAGGCCGGCCCGCGTCCGTCCGATGTCGACCCGGCCGAGCCGGGGGTGCAGGTGGTGGTGCGCGACGGCGAGCTGCGACTGGTGCTGTTGGCGCCGCCCGCAGCCCAGGACGTGCGGCTGCGTCTGCGGGTGGCTGATCTGAGTGCCGAAGGCGAGGTGCACTTCGTGCCCGAGCTGCGCGATATGGTGGCGGTCGGGCTGCTCGAAGGGGTGGTCAGTCTGCGCGACCCGGTGCAGATCGAGCCGGTGCGGCGAGGTGATCCGTTTGAGCGCGAGATCAACCGCTGGTCGCGCGAGTTCAACAGCGGACGCGCCAACGTCGGCGCCCGTGCCGCGCTGTTTCTCAAGGGCGTGGTCTCGGGCGAGTACCTGCTGACAGCGTCCTACGACTCCGACAAGGACACCCGCGCACGCCTGTTGCGCGACATCCAGCCCGACCGCTACTACCCGGTCTATGGCGACAGCGCGCTGCGCGGGGTCGATGCCCGCAGCGCCGAGCGGCTGTATCTGCGGGTTGATCATCAGCGCAGCTATCTGCTGATCGGCGATTTCTCGACCGGCGAGGGCTTTACGCAGGTGCATGGCGGTGGCAACAGCGCGCCGTGGCGTCAGCGCAGTCTGGGCGCCTACAACCGCTCGGCCACCGGGGTGAAGCATCACCTGCAAGGCGACGGTTACTTCAGCAACGTCCATGTCTTCAACGACACGCTGCGACAGGTGGTCGAAGAGTTCCGCAGCCAGGGCTCCGGCCCCTACGGCCTGTCGAACAACGCGGTGCTGGAAGGCAGTGAGAAGCTCGAAGTGGTGGTGCGCGACCGCAACCAGCCGGCGCGCATTCTCTCGGTGCGTCCGCTGCTGCGGCTGATCGACTACAGCTTCGAGCCCTTTTCGGGCCGTATTCTTCTCAACAGCTTCCTGCCGGCCTTTGACGATCAGCTCAACCCGGTGTCGCTGCGCGTCAGCTACGAGCTGGATCAGGGCGGCAACGCGTTTTGGGTGACTGCGGCCGACGGGCAGCTGGCGCTGGGGCAGGGCGTCGAGGTCGGTGGCTCTGTCGTGCGCGACCGCAACCCCTACGCACCCTATGAGCTGGCCAGCGCCAATCTGGGCTGGCACCTCGGCCCGCGCACCGATGCCGTGCTCGAAGTGGCGCGCAGCCGCAGCGAGATCAACACCAACCCGATCAACACCGCGACCACGCCGGCGCTGGCCAACCTCAGCGGCCCGATCGACGGGCAGGCCTGGCGGGCCGAGCTGCGCCATGAGGGCGAAGTGGTCGAGGCACGTGCCGCGTTGGGCCGCAGCGAGATCGGTTTCCTCAACCCGGCAGCCCCGTTGCAGGGTGGCCGCAGCGAAGGCCAGGGCCGTGTGACCGCCAAACTCGGCGGTGGCTTCAAGGCCTACGGCGAAGTGCTGCGCAGCGAGAATCTCGCGCCCGCCGAAGGCGGTCAGCGGGCCGCTGAAGGGGTGGGCCTGCGCTATGCAGCGGCGGCTGACGACGGCGCGCTCGCAGGGCTGGGCATTGACTTTGGCCTGCGCCAGATTCGCGAAACCGCCGGGCAGGTCTCGGCCACCACGCTGGCTGGGACCTCGCCCTTTGGGTCGACGGCGGGGCTCAGCGGCAGTCTGGGCAGCGGCGCTGCCGGGGGCGCGACTGGTTTTGGCAATCAGCTGATCGATCCGGCCACCGGTCTGCCGGTGATTCAGCCGGGCAGCACATCGGCTGGACAGACTGCGATCGGCAGCTCGACCGTGCCGGCTGGCACGCAGCTCGATAGCCGCACCGCACGGCTGGCGCTGGGCTATCGGGTGTCGGAGCGCCTCGGCCTGGGTGCTGAAGTCGAACAGTCGATCAGCGGCGAGACGCGGCAGCGCCGGGCACTTGGGGCCGATTACCGGCTGGGCGAGTCGGCGCAGCTCTACGGTCGCTACGAGCGCCAGACCGGCGTATCGAGCCTGGAGGGGCTGACTGCGCCGGATCGTCAGGCCGACGCCTGGGTGGCCGGGGTGCGCTCATCAGCCTGGAGCGGCGGGCAGCTTTATTCCGAACTGCGCATGCGCGATGCGATCAGCGGGGCGGACTTGCAGATGGCCTCGGGCATGCGCCAGAACTGGCCAATTGCGGCCGGGGTGCGCCTCGGTGCCGGGGTGGAGCGCATCGCCGTGTTGCAAGGGCCGGCTTCCGATGCCACGGCGGTCTTCACCGGGCTGGATTACGCCGCCGACCCACTGTGGAAGGGCTCGACCCGGGTGGAATGGCGTCGCAGCGGCGACCGGGGTGACACGGTGGCGGACGACGGCTTCACCACCACGCTCTGGCAGTTGATGGCTGCCCGCAAGCTCGACCGCGACTGGACCCTGCTGGTGCGCAACTACCTGCTGCGCACCGACTACGTGGCGCGTGGCGATGTGTTGCAGGACCGGGCACAGATCGGGGTGGCCTACCGCGAGACCGATGCCGATCGGCTCTCGGCGCTGGCTCGTTACGAGCTGAAAAACGAGCGCGACGCCAGCAACGCTGCGGTGGGCGAGTTGCACAGCCTGGCGCACATCGTCTCCAGCCACGCCGACTGGCACCCCAGCCGACCGTGGTGGTGGACCGGCCGCCTGGCTGCCAAGTGGCAGGAAGATCGCTTTGAAGGCGGAGTCACCGATCGCTATCAGGCCCAGCTTCTGGGCTTGCGCACGGTCTACGACTGGACCGAGAACTGGGATATCGGCGCGATGGCGACGATGCAGTTCGGGCAGGGGTCCGCTTCGGGCCGGCAGCAGGCGCTCGGGCTCGAAGCCGGGCGGTTGTTGATGCAGAACCTGTGGCTGTCGGTGGGCTGGAATGTCAGCGGCTTTGCCGGCGATGCCGATCTGGCCGGCTACGAGTACACCCAGCGCGGCGCCTATGTGCGGCTGCGCTTCAAGTTTGACGAGGATCTGTTTGCCGGCGGCAATCCGCAGGTCAACCGGGCGCTGGATCGGCCCGTGAGTTCCCCGTCGCTCCCCTGAGACGATTTCGCGAGAGTTTCATGAAGTTCATTCAACGATCGTTTAGGCCGGCGTTGCTGAGTCTGTGCTGCAGCGCCTCGGTGTTCGCCGCATCGCCGGATCTGGCTGCGCCGTCCGACCGCATCACCGACCCGGTGATCCAGGCCGATCTCAAGGGCTTCGGCCGAATGCAGGACCGCATCAAGGCGCTCAACGACGCCGGCCGGCCGATCCGCGACTACTTTCTGAGCAAGGCGCAGTGTTGGCTCGATGTGTCCTTCCACGAGTACAGCCGCAATGACCGCAGCGCCTTCCCGCAGGAGGCGCTCGACGAAGCCGGCAAGCTCGTTGCTGCGATGGAGCAGCAGCACACCGAAACACTCGGCTTTGACACCCGGCTGGTCAATGACGCGGCCCGTCTGCGGCCCGATTTGTGGGAGCGCAGCGAAGCTCTGCGTCAGGGCCCGGGCGGTGAATGCGCCGCGGCCAAACTGGCCTGTGCCGAGGTTGAGCTGGTTCATGCCGGCAACGAGTTTCGCCAGCAGCAATGGCGCCACGCGCGGCCGTACATCCAGATTGCCGAGGATCTGATCGCCGAAGCCAGCCAGGCGGCCGAGCGCTGCCCGCGTCCTCAGCCGGTGGTTGCTGCTGCGGAGGCGCCATCGCTCAACTGCCCACCGCCGCCGCCTGCGCCGGTGCTGCCGGTTCCGACGCGGACGTCCTTCAAGCTCGGTGCCCGCATTCACTACCCGACTGATCAGCACCGCGAGCGCGACATCCTGGCACCAGGGCGACCGGAGCTCGATGCCATCGTGGCCAAGTTGAAAGCACCGGGTGTGCAGTACAGCGCCATTCATTTGGTGGGCCGCGCTGACCTGCGCGCGCCGGCCGAGTACAACCGCAAGCTCTCGGCCAAGCGGGTGGCGACGGTGCGCGACTACCTGATCAAACGGGGCATTCCCGCTGCCAAGATCAGCGAAGAGGCCCTGGGGGCTGACGAGCCCGTGTCGGTCTGCGATCGCAAGCAGCAGCCCGAAAAGCTCTACGACGCCTGCCTGCAGTCCAACCGTCGGGTCGACGTCTACGTCAACGGCTTCCAGGCGCCGTCGGTGCCAGTGCGCTGAGGGGCTGGTCGGGGCTACAAAAGAAAAAAGCGACCCAAAAGGTCGCTTCTTCAACGAGAGCCTCCCGCGAAGGAGGCTGACGTGCTGCTGATTACTGCAGCTTGATCTCGACGTCCACGCCGGCCGGCAGATCGAGCTTCATCAGCGCGTCCACGGTCTTGTCGGTCGGGTCGACGATGTCCATCAGGCGCTGATGGGTGCGGATTTCGAACTGGTCGCGCGAGGTCTTGTTGACGTGCGGCGAACGCAGGATGTCGAAACGCTGCATGCGAGTCGGCAGGGGCACGGGGCCACGGACGATCGCGCCAGTGCGCTTGGCGGTGTCGACGATTTCCAGAGCCGATTGGTCGATCAGCTTGTAATCGAAGGCCTTCAGACGGATGCGGATCTTTTGCTTTTGCATGACGGTTCCTGATAAAGAGCGATGAAACCGGTCGCAGCTGGCTGCGACCGTTGAGTCATGCAATTAGGCGAAGATCTTGGCGACGACGCCGGCGCCGACGGTGCGGCCGCCTTCACGG
>DALYHR010000092.1:0-7745 GCA_031970775.1 Burkholderiaceae bacterium
GTCGCGATGGTGAAACGGGCTGCTCACTTGATTTGTAAGCAGATGATATTGGCTCGCGGCCCCGTTTCCCGCGGCCACAGCACACTGCCACCCGAAATGGTGGAAATTCCCACGCAGTCGGGGGGCGACAAATCGCTCACTTGCCGATGCAGAAGCGGCTGAAGATCTCTCCCAGCAGGTCATCCGCGCTAAAGGCCCCGGTAATCTCGCCCAGGGCATTGTGGGCAAGCCGCAGTTCCTCGGCGAGCAGATCGAGGGCCTGATCACCGATCTGCGCCTCGGCCTGCTCCAGATGCCAACCCGCCCGCCGCAGCGCTTCGACGTGGCGCGAGCGGGCCAGGAACACCCCTTCCGGCACCGCATGCCAGCCCACCCGCTTCAACAGCGCCTGGCGCAGCGCATCAAGGCCCTGCCCCTTGCGAGCCGACAGAATCAGCGGCGCAGTCTCCTCCTCGGGTCGGCCAGGCCCGCTGCGCTCAAAATCGGCAATGCGTCGCTGCACCTCGCCGTCGTCGAGCAAGTCGGCCTTGTTCCAGACCTGCAGACGGTGCGCCGATGCGGGCAGACGCGCCCGGATCGCCGCCTCGGCGGCCCGGTAGTCGGGCCCATCGAGCCGACTGAGGTCATGCAGCAGCAGCACCACATCCGCAGCGGCAATCGCATCCCAGCTGCGTTCGATGCCGATGCGCTCGACCTCATCACCCTCCTCACCCAGGGCGCGCAGGCCCGCCGTATCCATCACATGAATCGGCACGCCCTCGATCTGGATCGTGCTGCTGATCCGGTCGCGGGTGGTCCCCGGGATCGGCGTGACGATTGCCAGCTCCGCACCGGCCAGCGCATTGAGCAGCGAGCTTTTGCCCGCGTTGGGCTGCCCGGCAATCACCACGCTCAGCCCTTCACGCAGCAAGGTGCCCTGACGCGCCTGATCGAGCACGGCAGCCAGCTGCCCGCGGATACGTTCCAGCTGACCCGCGGCATCAGCCTGCTGCAGAAAATCGATCTCCTCCTCGGGAAAATCGAGAGTCGCCTCGACCAGCATCCGAAGCCGGATCAGCCGCTCGGCCAACTCGCCGACATGACGCGAGAAATCGCCACCGAGCGAGCGCGCCGCACTGCGCGCTGCCGCCTCGGTGCTGGCATCGATCAGGTCCGACACCGCCTCAGCCTGCGCCAGATCCATCTTGTCATTGAGGAAGGCCCGCCGGGTGAATTCACCCGGCTCGGCCAGCCGCAGACCCGGCAGCAGCGGCAAACCAGTCACGGCGTCCGGCTGTACCGCAAGCTCCAGACAGCGCGCCAGCAGCAGCTGCAGCACGATCGGCCCGCCATGGGCCTGAAGCTCCAGCACATCCTCGCCGGTGTAGCTGTGCGGAGCGGGGAAATACAGCGCCAGCCCCTGATCGATCGGCTGTCCACGGGCATCGCGGAACGGGCCATAGACCGCCATCCGTGGCGGCAGGCTCCGGCCGAGCAGGGCCTGGATCAAGGGCTCCAGCGTCGGCGCTGACAGGCGCACGATGCCGACGGCCCCTCGTCCGGGCGCCGTGGCGATGGCGATGATGGGATCTTGGAGTCGGGCCAGCATGGGGGCGGAGTGTGCCCGAGATACGGGCCTGGCCGAGAGCGTCAGATCGGACGACCTGACGAAAGAGGTATTCGAGCGGGGGGAGGGTCTCCGGTCTACCGGGTTCCACCTCCCGAGCCGAAAACATGGCAGACCGGGTCGAATACTGGGCGTGCATCCGGCACGCTGACCCTGTGCCGGTCGGCCATGTCATCGGGTCTTCCCCGCGAGAGCAATAGTGCGGGCTGAACCCCCGCAACTCAAGGGGGGAATCCCGGCAGTCGCATCAGGATGCGACAGAAAGCGCGGTCCGAAATCACAGCTGCGACCCTTGATACAGGATCGCAACCAAGCCTAAGCCAGGCTGACGGCCCGCGCCCTGCTCCGGCGCACCCGATCAGTGCTTGATACCGAGCTGCCGGTTGATCAGCCACTGCTGCAGGATCGCCAGCAGATTGTTGGTGAACCAGTACAGCACCAGACCCGCCGGGAAGACGAAGAACATCACGCTGAACAGCAACGGCATCAGCCACATCATCTTGGCCTGGACCGGGTCCGGAGGCGTCGGGTTCAGCCAGGTCTGCAGCAGGGTCGACAGCGTCATCACCACCGGCAGCACGTAGTAGGGGTCCTTGGTCGACAGATCGGTGATCCAGAAGATCCAGGGCGCGTCACGCAGCTCCACCGCCGACATCAGCACCCAGTACAGCGCGATGAACACCGGCATCTGCACCAGGATCGGCAGGCAGCCACCCAGCGGATTGACCTTCTCCTCGCGGTAGATGCGCATCATCTCCTGCTGCATCTCCTGCGGCTTGTCCTTGAGGCGCTCACGCAGCTCCATGATGCGCGGGTTGATCGCCTTCATCTTGCCCATCGACCGATAGGCGCTGGCGTTGAGGCTGTAGAACGCCGCCTTGAGCAGCACCACCAGCGCAACGATCGACCAGCCCCAGTTCCCCAGCAGGGCGTGCAGCTTGTCGAGCAGCCAGAACAGCGGCTTGGCCAGAATGGCCAGCCAGCCATAGTCCTTGACCAGATCCAGCCCTGGCGCCAGAGCGGCCAGCTTGTACTCGTCCTGCGGACCGGCGTAGAGCTGCGCCGGGATGGCGGCGGTCGCCCCCGGAGCCACGGTCGGCACCGGCACGATCATCGAAGCCGCGAAGAGGTTGTCCCCTTCCTTGCGGGTCTGGAATTCACGCGGCGATTTCTCACTCAGCAGCCAGGCGCTGGTGAAGTAGTGCTGAACCATGGCGATCCAGCCGTTGTCAGCCTGTTTGACGTGCTCGGCCTTGCCCTTGGCGATGTCGGAGAAGTCGACCTTCTGATACTTGGTCTCTTCGGTGTAGAACGCCGGGCCGGTAAACGCCGACGGACCCATGAACATGCTCTGCGACGGGGTCGTGCCATGGCGCACCAATTGCATGTACAGACGCGGCGTCACCGCGGCCGTCCCGGTGTTGATCACCTCATGGCGGACCTTGACGGCGTATTCACCGCGATGGAAGACGTAGGTCTTGCGCAGCACCACGCCATTGACAGCGGGCGACTCGAACACCACCGGCAGTTCGTCCAGACCCGCCTCAAGCTGGCGCGGACCCGGCTTGAGCGTCATCACCGTCAGGTGATTGGGCAGCGCGGCGTCGGTCGCCAACTGCGGAATCAGACCCGAATCGGCCTTGTACAACTCGGCGCCCGACGGCACGAACAGCGTGACCGGCCGGGTCGGATCTTCCTCGCGGTGATGCCTGAGCAGATCCATGCCGACCAGGCTGCCGCCGACCGTGTCCAGCGTGGCACGGACCACGTCGGTACGGATCTCGATACGTTCGCCAGCCGGGATGGCCGCAGACGCGGCGGCCTGCGCAGCGGCGGGGGCGGCGGCACCGCTGGCCGCCGTCGTGGCCGGAACAGCCGAGGCCGCAGCATGCGCCGGCTGCGACGCCGCAGGCCGGGGTTGGCTGAACAGGGAGGGACGACCCTGGGAGGTGTTCCAGCCGTCCCAGATCATCACCAGGGACAGGGTGAACAGACCCCAGAGGAGGGCTCGACGCAGTTCGCTCATCGCGTGGACTTTCGAATCAGATCGGAAAAGCCGGTGAAGGAGCGCGGAGGCTCCTGCGGCACAGGGTCATGCCCGCCGGCACACCAGGGGTGGCAGCGCAGCAGGCGTCCGGCAGTCAGCCGGGCACCGATCACACCGCCATGCCGCTCCAGGGCCTGCAGGGCAAAGGCCGAACAGGTTGGCTCAAAACGACAGGACGAACCCAGCCAGGGGCTGAGGATCAGCCGGTACAGACGAACCAGGGATATCAAGACAGCGCGGACAGCCCGATCCACGGCCCGGATCAGCGCACTCAACATGGCGCAGCGATCGGGGGAGCCGCACTGCGGTGGCAGCGACGCACCACGTCGTCGAACAGCGTCGACATCTCGTCGTGCAGCGACAGGCGCAGAGCTTCGGAAGAGGCGCTGTGAAACAGGGTCCGGTCGATCGGAGCCCTCAACCGCACTACCCACCCACCGGCGGGCATGCGGTCCTGACGGTCGGCCACGGCAGCCCGGATCTTGCGGCGAAGCAGAACCCGGGTCACCGAGCGCCGGGCATGGCGCTTGGGTAGCACCAGACCCAGCATCAGAGCCGAGTCATCCACAGCATGCCAACGCAACCTTGCGGGAGCCTCGGGATCTGTGGACAACCTTGTGCGCAACTGCTCCGGATCCAGGTAATGAACCAGAAAGTGCGCACTGCGAGCCAGAGGTCGAGTGGACATCACCGCCGAAAATCGGCTTGCTCCATCCAGTGACAGCAGGTGCGGCAGATCCACAACAGGCAATCCCGGGAGGGTGCGTGATGAAGATCCGATCGACCTCGGGCGGCGCCGGACCTTAGACGGCCAGACGCTTGCGGCCCTTGGCGCGACGAGCGTTCAGAACCTGACGGCCGCCACGAGTCTTCATGCGGACCAGAAAGCCGTGCGTACGGGCGCGGCGGACCTTGGAGGGTTGATAAGTGCGTTTCATGTTGAATCCTCGGGTACCGGCGCTACCCGTTCTTACCGGACCTTTTTCCGGACATGACCTGGACGCGCCTATGCAAATTCCCACAAATTGGGAAACCCGCTATTGCAGCAAATTTCCGCTGTCTCGTCAATGTGTTGGATTCTTCATCCAGCTGTATGTGTTTGGCACCGCCCCATACCGGCTCTTCCACAGCCTGGGGTTGACCGCTTTGCAAAAACTGTGGATAACCACGCCTTGCCGCGCGTGATGCCGCTACAATCGCGCCCCTTTCCCCCAAAGTTGTCCACAACACGATGAGCACCGACCTGTGGGAACTCGGCTGCGAGCGTCTCGCCACCGAGTTGCCTGAACAGCAGTTCAACACCTGGATCCGCCCCCTGCCGCCTGCTGAGGTGGTCGAGGACGAGGGCGGTCTGCGGGTCGGCCTGCGGGTCCCGAACCGGTTCAAGCTCGACTGGATCCGCAATCAGTACGGCGCCCGCATCGAAGCCGTGCTCAGCGACATCGCCGGCTGTCCGGTGCGCCTGGACCTCGCGGTGCAACGGGCTCCGGCAGCGCCGACCGGTCGTGATGCGGCGCCAACAGCCGCTTCGACCACTCCACCGCGCAGCGAACCCCAGAATCCGCAAGGCGCGGTCAGCGCCGCAGCGCCGGCACCCGCACCGACTCGGGCCGGTTCCCGCCAAGCCGGGCCGGCGGATCTGCCCCCTGCGGCCAATCGCGGCCGTCTCAACCCGGCGCTGACCTTCGACACGCTGGTGGCCGGTCGCGCCAACCAGATGGCGCGCACCGCTGCACTGCATGTGGTCGGCGCACCGGGCCAGATGTACAACCCGCTGTTCATTTACGGCGGGGTCGGTCTGGGCAAGACCCACCTGATCCACGCGGTCGGCAACGCCCTGCTGCACGACAACCCGGATGCCAAGGTGCTGTACCTGCACGCCGAGCAGTTCATCAGCGACGTGGTGCGCAACTACCAGCGCAAGACCTTCGACGAGCTCAAGGCCAAGTACCACTCGCTCGATCTGCTGCTGATCGATGACGTGCAGTTCTTCGCCGGCAAGGACCGCACGCAGGAAGAGTTCTTCAACGCCTTCGAGGCCCTGCTGGCCAAGCGCGCGCACATCATCATGACCAGCGATACCTACCCGAAGGGGCTGGCCAATATCGATGAGCGTCTGACCAGCCGCTTCGACGCCGGCCTAACGGTGGCGATCGAGCCGCCCGAGCTGGAGATGCGGGTCGCGATCCTGATGCGCAAGGCCGATGCCGAGGGCAGCCCGATGCCGGAAGACGTCGCCTTCTTCATCGCCAAGAACGTGCGCGCCAACGTGCGCGAGCTCGAAGGCGCGCTGCGCAAGGTGCTGGCCTATTCGCGCTTCTCCAGCAAGGACATCAACATCGCGCTGGCCCGCGAGGCGCTCAAGGATCTGCTGTCGATCCAGAACCGCCAGATCTCGGTCGAGAACATTCAGAAGACCGTGGCGGACTTCTACAAGATCAAGATCGCTGACATGTACTCGAAGAAGCGCCCGGCCTCGATCGCCCGGCCGCGCCAGATTGCGATGTACCTGGCCAAGGAAATGACGCAAAAGAGCCTGCCCGAAATCGGCGAGCTCTTCGGCGGCCGCGACCACACCACCGTGCTGCACGCCGTGCGCAAAATCGGTGGCGAGCGCCAGAAGGACACCGAACTCAACCAGCAGCTCCACGTGCTGGAGCAGACCCTCAAGGGCTAACTTCCCTTCCCAGCCCCAACCTTCGTCGATGAGATCCTGAAATGATCGTTTTCAAAGCTGCACAGGACCAGATCCTCGGAACCCTCCAGGCCGTGGCCGGCATCGTCGAGAAGCGACACACGCTGCCGATCCTGGCCAACGTGCTGGTGCGCAAGGAAGGCAGCACCATCGAGTTCATCACCAGCGATCTGGAAATCCAGATCCGCACCAGCGCCGAGCTCGGCGGCGACAGCGGCCGCTACGCCACCACCATCGGCGCGCGCAAGCTGATCGACATCCTGCGCACCCTGCCGGCCACCCAGACCATCTCGCTGACCAGCGCGCAGAACAAGGTCACGCTGCAGGGCGGCAAGAGCCGCTTCACGCTGCAGACCCTGCCGGCCGAGGACTTTCCGCTGGTGCAGCAGGCCGCGGACTTCGGCCCGACCTTCAGCGTGCCGCAGAAGACCCTCAAGAGCCTGATCGATCAGGTCCACTTCGCCATGGCGGTGCACGACATCCGCTACTACCTCAACGGCATCCTGTTCGTCGCCGAGGGCAAGAGCCTGACGCTGGTCGCCACCGACGGCCACCGCCTCGCGCTGGCGCAGGCCACGCTCGACGTCGAGATCCCGAAGCAGGAAGTCATCCTGCCGCGCAAGACCGTGCTGGAGCTGCAGCGCCTGCTCAAGGACGACAAGGGCGACAAGAACAGCAGCGGCGAAAGTGCCCCGATCGAGATGTGCTTTGCCGGCAACCAGGCCAAGTTCAACTTCGGCGGCATGGAGTTCATCACCAAGCTGGTCGAAGGCAAGTTCCCTGACTTCAACCGCGTGATTCCGAAGAATCACAAGAACCACGTCACCCTGGGCCGTGCCCCGCTGCTGGCCAGCCTGCAGCGCGCCGCGATCCTGACCAGCGAGAAGTTCAAGGGTGTGCGTCTGGCCTTCGAAGCCGGCGCACTCAAGATCGCCGCCAGCAATGCCGAGCAGGAAGAAGCCAAGGAAGAGCTGGAGATCGACTACGCCGGCGACACCATCGAAATCGGCTTCAACATCACCTATCTGATGGACGTGCTGGCCAACCTCGACCAGGAGATGGTGATGGTCTCGCTGCAGGACTCCAACAGCTCGGCACTGCTGACCGTGCCCGAGCAGCCCGGCTTCAAATACGTCGTGATGCCGATGCGGATCTGACCGCAGCGCTGACCCCGTACTCCCGCTTTCACGCCCGTCCAGACCTTTCGATTCCCATGAGCGACCTCCAACCGACGACCTCTGCCGGCACCCCCCCTGCCGCCTACGACGAGAGCAGCATCCAGATCCTCGAAGGCCTGGAAGCGGTGCGCAAGCGCCCGGGCATGTACATCGGCGATACCTCGGACGGCACCGGCCTGCACCACCTGGTGTTCGAGGTGGTCGACAACTCGATCGACG
>DALYHR010000093.1:0-7692 GCA_031970775.1 Burkholderiaceae bacterium
CCCGCCCTGCCCACCCGGCCGACCGGGGGCCGCGTTGAAGACGTCGAAACCTGCTCGCTTGAGTTCTTCCAGCCGCTTGGCGGCTTGATCCATGATGCTCATTGCCTGCTCATCCTTGTGAGGTGTCTGATCGGGTCATGGCGGACCTTCAACGCAGCCCGTAGTACGAGCGGAACACCAGCCAGCCGATCCAGACCAGCTGCACGAAGAGAAACACCCCCATCACCAGCAGCACCTTGAAGCGCTCGCGGTTGAGCACCAGCTGCTTGCCGGCATCGGGCAGCACGCTGATCACCCCGAGCACCGGACGCTTGCTCAGATCGCGCAGTTCATGCTCGGTGGCCACGCTCGGATGCATGAACACCAGCACCAGCGATGCCGCCACCCCGATCAGGATCGAGCCAAACATCAGGATGATCGACAGGTGTTTCTTGCTCGGGAACACCGGGGTCGGCGACACGCGCGGCGGCTCGACCAGGCGGAACTCCGCCATGGAGGAGCTCTGATCGATCTTCACGCCCAGCGAGGCGGCCTCGCGGCGATTGACCAGCTGCTCGTACTGCTTGCGCACGACTTCGTAGCCGCGGGTCAGCTGCATCAGCTCAGCCTCGGCCTGCGGAATGCGTTCGGCCAGTTGCTGGAACTCCAACTGCTTGGTGCGGGTGGCCTGAACCTGCGCACGCAGCGAGGCGATCTGTGCCTCGGCCTGTGCCATATCCAGCCGCAGGCGCTGGAAGACCGGGTTGGTCGGTGCCATACCCGAAAAGCCGCGTGCTCCGGCATTGCGCATCGCAATCTCCAGCTCCTGGGCGCGCTGCGCCTCGAGCTCGCGAATGGTGCGGCGGGTCGCCATCACGTCGGGGTGGGCATCGGTGTACCGACGCAGCAACTCGTCGAGCTGCCGGCGTTGCGCCTCAATGCGCGCATCGATCGCCGGCGTCATCGACGGCGCCGATGCGCCCGACTCGACCGGCAGCAGCGGATCTTCCTTGGCCAGCTCACGGCGCAGCGCGTCGCGCGACTGCTCGGCAGCGCTGAGCTGGATGGTCATCTTGTTGATTTCGTCCTTCAGCGCATTGATGCGGTTGAAGTAATCCTGCTGGCTGGCGGTGGCCACCGCCATGTTGTGCAGCTTGAAATCCTTGACGCGCGAGTCAGCCTCGGCCAGCTTGGCCTCGTATTCCTTGATCTGCTCGTCGATGAAGCGGCTGGCCTCCTCCGAGTCGCGCCGCTTGGCATCGATGCCGGAAGTCATGAACAGCCGCACGAAACCGTCGACCACGCGGCGAGCGCGCTGGGCGTCTGAATCGCGGAAGGTGATGGCGTAGAGGTTGTTGCCCCCGCTCTGATCGACCTTGAGCGTCTTCATCAGGTGGTCGAGCGTCTTTTCGGTGGCGGAAGACTGCCCTTCGAGGATCAGGCCGATGTTCGGGTCGTTGGCGATACGCTCGACGTTGGGGCGCGAGACCAGGGTCTTGCCCAGCATCTTGACCTGCTGATCGATGTCGGGCTGGAAGGCCACGCCCACCAGCAGCGGCTTGAGCACGGTCTGGGTGTCGACGTAGATCTTGGCCTGAGCCTCGAAGCGCTCGGGCCAGAACATCGTGGACACCACACCGATCACACCGACCGCCCACATCACGGAAATGGCCAGCCAGCGATGTCGCCAGACACCCCGGGCGAACAAAGCCAGCTTACCGATCAAGTCATTCATATCAATACCAGCAAGAGAGTCTGGTCTGCGGGCACGACGGCTCCAGCAGACACGCTCGGATCAACCGGATCTCGGACCGCACCCTGATCAGAACCAGCTCTGCGGCACGATCACCACATCACCGGGCCTGACTTCGACATTGGCGGAGATGTCACCGCGCTTGAGCAGATCCTTCAGGCGGACGCTGTACGCCTTACCACCTTCGGCTCCACGCACCAGCACGGCCCCGTTGCCATCAGCGAAATCCGTCAAACCGCCCGCCTGGATCATCACGTCAAGCAACGTCATGTGCTGGCGATACGGCACCGACTGAGGCTTGGAGGCCTCGCCGACGATGCGGATCTGTTCGCTGTAGACCCCCTGAAAACTATTAACCATCACGGTGACCACCGGGTCCCGGATGACCTTGGACAGCAGCTGCTCGATCTCGCGAGAGAGGTCAGCCGGGTCCTTGCCCGCTGCGACCACGTCCTCGACCAGCGGCACCGAGATGCGACCATCCGGCCGCACCGGAATCGTCACCGACAGATCCGGGTTACGCCAGACCACCACATTGAGCGTGTCCAGCGGACCGATCTTGTAGTGATGGTCGATGGTCTGGGCCTGACGAGGTGCCGGAGGAAGGGTTTCCGTCGTCGTGCACCCCGACAACCCCAGGGCTGCCGCACACAGGCTGATGCACAGTCCCCGAAGGGAGCGGTGCAGCGGAGTTGACTCGATCTTCATCCGACATCCTCTACTCATCTACCGTCGCGCTTTCGCGCTCCTGCGCCCTCGCCAACCGTTCATCCATCGTCTCGGACCTTCGTCCGCCTGTCCGGGAGCAGCCTGCGAGTATGACGACCTCTTTCGTAACCCAGATGTTTCAGAACCCCTGGATTGGCAACACGGCGCAGAGGATCAGTGCGCCCCCTCGCGGAACAGCACCACGCTGACCGTCTCGACCAGCACCAGCAGATCCAGCAGCAGCGAGTTGTTCTTGACGTAGTACAGATCGAACTGATGCTTCTTGCGGGCGTCGTCCACCGAGGCGCCATAAGCGTAACGCACCTGCGCCCAGCCGGTCAGACCCGGCTTGACGGTGTGTCGAACGTCGTAGAAGGGGATCTGTTCACGCAATTGCGCGACGAACGTCGGGCGCTCCGGGCGGGGGCCGACCATGCTCATCTCGCCCTTGAGCACGCTGATCAGCTGCGGCAGCTCGTCGATACGGGTCTTGCGGATGAACTCACCCACCCGGGTGATGCGCGAATCGTTCTTGGTGGCCCAGCGCGCCACGCCATCCTTCTCGGCATCGGTACGCATGCTGCGAAACTTGGTGCACCAGAAAGTGGCACCGCCCAGACCAACCCGCTCCTGGCGGTACAGGATCGGCCCCGGGCTGTCGAATCTGATCGCGATGGCGGTGATCGCCATGATCGGCGCACTCAGCACCAGCAGGATCGAGGACGAGACCACGTCGAACACCCGCTTGGTGAAGGCCCGCACATGGCCCTGCACGAAACCGTCGCCATAGACCAGCCAGCTCGCCCGCACGCTGTCGACCGGAATTTCCGCGTGAGTGCGTTCGTAAAAGCCGACCAGCCCCATGATCGGCACCCCGCTGATGCGGCACTGCACCAGCTGATCCATCGGCACACCGCCGCCACGCTGTTCCTTGACCGCCACGATCAGCTCAGCCACCCGCAACTGCCCGACCAGGTTGAGCAGCGTCTCGGAGCGATCGAAGACGCGCACCCCACCGTTGAGAATCGGCTCGACGCCCTGCTCGGCCGTCGGGTAGAAACCCACCACTTCGTAATGCCCGCTCTGGGCCGGGGAGCGCAGATCCGTCCAGACCTGCAAGGCCTCGGCCCCCGTGCCGATGATCAGCACGCGGCGGGTTCCGACCGTGCGCCGCAGCGACCACGAGATGCCGCGGTAGATCGCCAGACCGGCAGCCAGATAAACCAGCGCATAACCGACCAGCAGACCCGGATGGCCGTCGAACTGCATCGTTGTCACTCCCAGATAACTCAGATAACCCCCGGCGACCAGGGCGATGACGGAACGGACGATCAGGGCCTTCGGTCCAAGGTTGCGCGCCCGATAGAGTCCGACGAAGGAATTCAGCAAGGCCATCACGGCAGCAAACAACGCTGCGGCCATCAGCAGCCCGGGAGAGGTCAGCTCCGCCAGCCCCTGCGAAACCCCTCCCTGCCCACGCAGCGTTGCCCCGGAAGCCAGGACTGCGGCAAAACACAGGGCGCCCTCGGCAAACGGGGACGGAGTCTGCGAACCGGAGGAGCGGGGCCGGAAGGTGTGGAACATGTGTCTCTCTTGGGCGACTGGATCAGTCAGGGTCTGAACCGATTCTCGGCACTTCAGCCCGGACCCCAGAGGACAAGTTGCACATTCCCGACCCTATTGCGAACCGAAACGCGTCAAGGTGTGCGCTTCTCACGCCCTGCGCCGGATCGGCCTTGCCCTCAGGCCCTCTTCACTTCAGCATTTGAGCCCCATGTGTAGGGCGACGATGCCGGCGCTGAGGTTGTGGACGTCGACATGGCCGAATCCAGCCGTCTTCATCATCGCCTTGAGCTCTGCCTGCCCCGGGTGCATGCGAATCGACTCGGCCAGATAGCGATAGCTCTCGGCATCGCCCGCCAGCAGCTGCCCCATCTTGGGCAGCAGGTTGAAGGAGTACCAGTCGTAGGCCTTCTCCAGCGGCTTGGCCACCTTGGAGAACTCCAGCACCAACAGCCGCCCTCCCGGCTTGAGCACCCGGTTCATCTCGGCCAGCGCCAGATCCTTGTGGGTCATATTGCGCAGGCCGAAGGCGACGCTGACGATATCGAAGCGGCCATCGGGGAAAGGCAACTTCTCGGCGTCGCAGATCACCGTCGGCAGCGACAGCCCCTCGTCGATCATCCGGTCGCGGCCGGTGCGCAGCATCGCTTCGTTGATATCGGTGTGAACGACCGTGCCGGTCGGCCCGACCGCCCGGGCAAAGGCGCGGGTCAGGTCACCGGTGCCGGCGGCGATATCCAGCACCTGCTGCCCGGCCCGGGCGCCCGAGACGGCGATGGTGTAGCGCTTCCACAGCCGGTGCATGCCCATCGACATCACGTCGTTCATCAGGTCATAGCGGGAAGCGACCGAATCGAAGACGCCGCGCACCAGGGCGGCCTTGTCGCCCTCGTCCACGGTCTTGAAGCCGAAATGGGTGTTGCTCATGTTTTCTCCTGTTCGGTCAGCCCCGCGTGCTGCAGGCTGAGGCGGCGGGTTTGACCATCGGCGTGTCGCGGGTGACGCCGGCTGCGGCCAGTGCGGTTTCGTACTGCTGCCACAACAGATCCTGATTGGCCCCGAGCCGATACAGATAAGCCCAGGTGTAGATGCCGCTGTCGTGGCCGTCGCTGAAAGTCGGCTGCACGGCGTAGTGGCCGACCGGCTCCAACCCGACCAGATCGACGTCGCGCTTGCCGGTCTGCAGCGTTTCCTGACCCGGGCCGTGGCCCTTGACCTCGGCGGAGGGCGAGTTGACGCGCAGGAACTCGTAGCTCAGCAGGAAGCGGGCGCCATCGGCAAAGTTCACTTCGAGCTGGCGCGACTGCTGATGCAGCGTCAGGCCGGTGGCTTCGGGGTTGGAAGGGGTCTCGATCAACAGGTCGGGGCGCATGGTCTGTCTCCGTTATTTGTACCGGAAGGCACTGTGTGGGAGGCGCGATTGTCGACTCAGGCCTCGGTCAGAGCACGCTGCAGGGCTGTGTCGATCTGATCCAGCGCAGCCCGCCAATCGGCCTTGAGTCCATCGGCCACGTCGCGCTGACGCTGTCCCCAGACCGGCTGCGGGAAATGGCTGTCGAGCTTCGAGCGGGCGATCACATGCCAGTGCAGATGCGGCACCACATTGCCCAGACTGGCCAGGTTGATCTTGTCGGGCGAGAGATGCTGGCGCAGCAGGCGCTCAACGCGATCCACCACCGCCATCACATGGCCGCGATCGGCCGCAGACAGATCGCTGTGCTCGGCGACATGGCCCCGCCAGACCACCCGGTAGAAGCCGGGAAAGTCGGGGGCATCGAGCACACGCAGCACGCGCAGCCGCTCGTCGGACGCGACTTCGATCCAGCCCGAAGTCGCGCGGAAGTCAGAGCACAGCTCACAGGAGGTCGACAGGCTCATACCAGCACCCGCTCGATGCCGCCGGCGTTGGCACGGGCGACGTAGTCCGGCATCCAGTTCTCGCCCAGGATGCGTTTGGCCATCTCGACCACGATGTAATCGGCTTCGAGCAGACCGTTTTGCAGGTCGTCGCCATAGCGGCTCAGGCCCTGCAGACAAGCCGGGCAGGAGGTGAGGATCTTGACGTCGCCCGTGTGGCCGGCCGCGCGCAGTGTGGCTTCGCCCTTGCGGATTTCCTCTTCCTTGCGGAAGCGCAGCTGGGTGGAAATATCCGGGCGGCTCAGCGCCAGCGTACCGGCCTCGCCGCAGCAGCGCTCCGACAGCACCACGCCGTCGCCGAGCAGCGCCTGCACCGTCTTGATCGGCGCTTGCTGCTTCATCGGCGAATGGCAGGGGTCGTGATACAGGAAGGCCCCCGAGTTCGACACGTCGGGCAGGGTGATGCCCTTTTCCAGCAGGTATTCGTGGATATCGACGATGCGGCAGCCCGGGAAGATCTTGTCGAACTGATAGCCCTGGAGCTGGTCGTAGCAGGTGCCGCAGCTCACCACCACCGTCTTGATATCGAGGTAGTTCAGCGTGTTGGCCACCCGGTGGAACAGCACCCGGTTGTCGGTGATCATCTTCTCGGCCTTGTCGTACTGGCCCGAGCCGCGCTGCGGATAGCCGCAGCACAGATAACCCGGCGGCAGCACGGTCTGCACGCCGGCATGCCACAGCATCGCCTGGGTGGCCAGACCGACCTGGCTGAAGAGTCGCTCCGAGCCGCAACCGGGGAAGTAGAACACCGCCTCGGTCTCGGCCGTGGTGGCCTGCGGGTCGCGGATGATCGGGACGTAGTTCTTGTCCTCGATGTCGAGCAGCGCCCGCGCGGTCTTCTTCGGCAGGCCGCCGGGCAGCTTCTTGTTGATGAAGTGAATCACCTGCTCCTTGATCGGAGCGGAACCCACCGTCGCCGGAGGCGCGCTGGTCTGCTTGCGCGCGGCGAGCTTGAACACGTCATGCGCCAGGCGCTGCGCCTTCATGCCGACGCCGACCATCGCCGAGCGCGCCAGTTTGATGGTTTCGGGGCTGGTGGCGTTGAGCATCAGCATCGCCGCCGCGCTGCCGGGGCGGAAGCGCTTTTGCCCCATCTGGCGCAGCAGGTTGCGCATGTTCATCGACACGTCGCCGAAGTCGATCTTGACCGGGCAGGGCGTGGCGCACTTGTGGCAGACCGTGCAGTGGTCGGCCACGTCCTCAAACTCTTCCCAGTGGCGGATCGAGATGCCACGGCGGGTCTGCTCTTCGTAGAGGAAGGCCTCGACCAGCAGCGAGGTCGCCAGGATCTTGTTGCGCGGGGAATACAGCAGGTTGGCGCGCGGCACATGGGTGGCGCAGACCGGTTTGCACTTGCCGCAGCGCAGGCAGTCCTTGATCGAGGTGGCGATATCGCCGATGTCGCTGCGCTGCATGATCAGCGACTCGTGGCCCATCAGACCGAAGCTCGGCGTGTAGGCCTCGCTCAGGTCGGCGGCGCGGGTGTCCTCGCCCAGATCGGTGGTGCGGTCCTGCGGACGCAGCAGCTTGCCCTTGTTGAAGCGGCCCTGCGGGTCCACCTTGGCCTTGTAGGCGGCAAAGTTGGCCAGCTCGGCGTCGGTGAGGAACTCCAGCTTGGTGATGCCAATGCCGTGCTCGCCCGAGATCACGCCGTCGAGGCTGCGCGCCAGCACCATGATGCGGCCGACCGCCTCGTGCGCGGTCTGCAGCATCTCGTAGTTGTCGGAGTTGACCGGGATGTTGGTGTGCACATTGCCGTCGCCGGCATGCAT
>DALYHR010000094.1:0-1956 GCA_031970775.1 Burkholderiaceae bacterium
CTTCGAGCGCCTGTCGCGCCGAGACCGGATAGACCCGGGACGACGGCATCTCCAGGGTCTTGGCCACCTGTGCGCACTGCACGGCGATCTGCGCTTCGGTGTGCTCGGGCGGCGAGAGCGGATCGAGCAGCGTATCGATCTTGTTGAGCACCACGTAGCGGGTCAGCGCCTGCGCTGCCAGGTGGTCCTGCCACATCTCCAGATCGGACCGCGTCACCCCGGTATCGGCACCGAGCACAAAGACCACCACATGCGCACTGGGCAGCAGCCCGACGGTCAGCTCGGGTTCGGCGCCGATGGCATTGAGCCCCGGGGTGTCGAACACCACCAACCCGCGCTGCAGCAGCGGATGGGGCACGTTGATCAGCACATGACGCCACAGCGGCACTTCGACGCGGCCATCAGAATCCAGCGGCGGGTTGTCGCGGGGATGTTCCTCGCTCCAGAACCCCAGCGCCGTGGCTTCGGCAATCGTGGCCGGACGGGTGTCCATCACGGCGGTCAGCGCCTTGGCAAAGGCCTCGGAATCGTTGACATCGACCGGGGCATGCACCCAGACCCGCGGCTGCGAGCGCAACTCGGCCAGCGATGCCCCCTCCAGCCGGGTCTCAATCGGCAGCAAGGCCAACCCAACCGGCTCGTCAGGGTCCCAGCCCAGCTCGACCGGACACATCGTGGTGCGACCCGGTGAGGCCGGCATGATGCGGCGCTTGGCGTCGGAGAAAAAGATCGCGTTGATCAGCTCCGACTTGCCCCGCGAGAACTCGGCCACAAAGGCCACCACCAGCTTTTCCTCGGCCAGTCGCTGGCGCAGCGAGTCGAGCAGATCCTTGGCCGTCTCATCAAGCAGACCTTGTTCGCGCAGAAACCGCACCAGGTCACGCAGACGGCCGTCCAGCGTCACACGCCAGACGCCCAGGGCATCCAGACTGCGGACAAAGGGTTCGGGGCTCGATTCGGGGAGGGACTCGGACATGGTGCCCGCTGCGTTTCTTGTGGAGTTGTCGAGAGGGGGTCAGCCGCAGCGATGGTATCGCAAGGGACCCCGCCAATCCGTGGCGGAAATAGCGCGTCGAATCAAACCCGACCACCCGATTCAGGGATGGTCAGACCCCACCCGTCATGCTTGGTTTACCCGAATTCAGTGCTGACACTTCGTGCAGCAGAAGGTCGAGCGCTGTCCCTGCACCAGCCGCTCGATGCGACCATCACAGCGTAGACAAGGCTGACCCTCTCGGCCATAAGCCCGCGCCTCACCCTGAAAGTTGCCATTGACGCCGTGGACGTTGTGAAAGTCACGCAGGGTTGAACCGCCGAGTTCCAGCGCCCGGGCCAGGGTCTGCCCAATCGCGGCGGCCAGCCGCTGGCACTCCTGCCGACCCAGCGTCCCGGCCGGCCGCAGCGGATGGATACCCGCCAGAAACAGCGCCTCGGAACAATAGATATTGCCAACCCCGACCACCACATCGCCAGCCAGCAGGGCCGGCTTGACCGCAATGGATCGACCGGCAAAACCACGCTGCAGCACCTCGGCGTCGAAGTCATCGGACAGCGGCTCCACCCCGAGCCGAGCCAGCAGTCGGACCGCCGGCGGCTGATCGAGTCCGGGCGACCAAATCACCGCACCGAACCGGCGCGGGTCGGTCAGCCGCAGCAGGCCGCGGTCGGTCAGCAGGTCGACGTGATCGTGGGCTCCGGGGGCACCCAGTTCCTCCACTGCGCCCCAGCGCATCGACCCCGACATCCCTAGATGCCAGAGGAGCCCGCCATCAGCTTCGGCACCCTGGGGGCTGTTCAGGGGCATCCACAGATACTTGCCGCGCCGACCCAGCAGCCCGATCGTGCATCCGATCAGTCGGGCCGCATCGCAGCCCAACGGTTGACGCAACGGCTTGCCCAGACGCAGGCCTCGGACCGTCGCATCACGCAGACGTTCCTGCAGACCCCGGCGGGTCA
>DALYHR010000094.1:1966-7629 GCA_031970775.1 Burkholderiaceae bacterium
CTCGGCGATTCTAGGCTGGCCCCGATAATCACCTCGACTTCGGGCAGTTCGGGCATGAGGTCATTATCGGGGCCAGCCTAGAATCGCCGAGCTGAAGGAGTCTCCCCCATGCCGTTGCGCCCCCCCATCCTGTCCTGGACCGCTGTGCTGATGGCCGGCCCGCTGATGGCCTGGGCCCATCCTGCTGCCGCCCAGTCGGCACCCACCCCGGCATCGCCTCCGCCCGCCCGTCCGGCCCTCACCGTCAAGGCCCCACCCGCACAGTCCGGCCTCGATGCCGAGCTGTTCTATCACCTGCTGGTCAGCGAGATCGAGCTGCGCAATGGCGATGCCTCTGCGGCCTATCAGGTCATTCTCGACAGCGCCAAGCGCCGGCGCGATGAGCAACTGTTCCGGCGCGCCTACGAGATCGCCCTGAGCAACCGCGCTGGCGAGCAGGCACTGGCCGCGGCCCGCGCCTGGCGCCAGAGCCTGCCACGCTCGACCGCCGCGCTTGAGGCCCAGGCCATGGTGCTGACCGCCCTGCGTCGCGCCCCCGAAGCCGCCGAGCCGCTGCGCAAATGGATCGAGCTCACCCCCGAGGCCGAGCGCCCCAACACCATTGCCTCGCTGACCCGACTGCTGCTGCGGGGACATGACAGCCGCAGCACTGCCTCCATGCTTCACGACGTACTCACCCCCTGGCGAGATCAGGCCGGCCCCACCCGGGCCATCGCCTTGACCGTAACGGCGCGGGCCTGGGCGGTCGCCAGCGAGATCGATCGCTCGCTCGGCTTCGCACGGCAGTCCCAGGAGGTTGACCCGACGCTGGAGGCTACGGCGCAACTCGGGCTGGACCTCCTGCCCGCCGAACCCGGCGCCGAGCCGCTGATCCAGACCTATCTGAAGGCTCGCCCCGAAGGCAGCGGGCCGGTCAGAATCGCCTACGCTCGCCGCCTGACCAGTCTGCACCGCTACACCGAGGCTCTGGCTCAGGCCTCCGAGATGAGCCGACTGGAGCCGAATTCGGCCTCCGCATGGCTGCTGCGAGGTGCGCTGGAGATCGAGGTCAGCCAACCCAAGTCCGCCCTCGACTCGCTGCAGACCTATCTGCGTCTCGATGATCAGCGCCTCGAAACCACTCCGGCTCGGCCGGAGACCGAGGACGACGAGGACGACGATGTCGTCACGTCGACTGACCCGCGCGAGCGGGCTCAGGCCTATCTGATGCTGGCCCAGGCGGCCGAGCAGACCCGCGACTACGCCGGAGCTCAGGCTTGGCTGGAAAAGCTTTCCGACGCATCGAGCAGCAGCACCGTCGTGATCCGACGCGCCTCGCTGCTGCAGCGCCAGGGCAAGCTGGACGAAGCCCTCAAGCTGGTACGCGGCCTGCCCGAATCGACCCCCGATGAGCAGCGCCTGCGCTTTGCCAGCGAGGCCCAGCTGCTGCGCGACGCCCAGGACTGGCCGCGTGCCCACGCCGTGCTGGCCCGCGCCAACCAGAAACTGCCCGATGACGCCGATCTGCTCTACGAGCAGGCGATGGTGGCCGACCGGCTGCAGCGCCCCGAAGAGATGGAAGCCCTGCTGCGCCAGGTCATCCGCATCAAACCCGACCAGCCGCATGCCTACAACGCGCTGGGCTACAGCCTGGCGGATCGCGGCGATCGGCTCGACGAAGCGCGGCAGCTCATCGCCAAGGCCCTTGAACTCGCCCCTGGTGACCCCTTTATCACCGACAGCCTGGGCTGGGTCGAGTTCCGCCGCGGCCGCAAGGACGAATCCCTGCGCCTGCTGCGTCAGGCCTACGAACGCCGCCCCGATACCGAGATCGGCGCCCACCTCGGCGAGGTGATGTGGTCAATGGGTCAGCGCGACGAGGCCCGCAAGGTCTGGAAGGAAAGCCAGGCCCGCGACACCGGCAATGAAGTGCTGCGCGAAACGCTGCAACGCCTCAAGGTTGCCTTGTGACGGTGCTCTCCCGGCGCCGCCTCACGCTGGCCGCCCTTCAAGCCACTGCTCTACTGCTGGCTGGTGGCTGCGCCACCCGGCCGACTCAGCCCGCCGACTTTCGGGGCCGCCTGGCCCTGAGGATCGAGGGAGATGCCCAGCGCTCCTTCAGCGCCGACTTTGAACTGCAGGGCGGACCGGACAGCGGTCGCCTGGCGTTGAGCACCGCCTTAGGGCTGCGTCTGGCTGAAGCCCGCTGGAGCCGGCTCGAAGCCGTGCTCGACACCGGCAACGGCCAGCCCCAGAGTTTCACCGACCTCGAATCGATGGCGCACGAGGTCTTTGGCGAAGTCGTTCCTGTCTCGGCCTTGTTCGACTGGTTGCGCGGCCGCCCCTGGCCCAAGGCAGCGAGTCGCCCGCTGGCCGCTCCGGAAAGCGGCTTTGCCCAGATCGGCTGGAGCGTGCTGCTCGACCGCTTCGCTGACGGCCAGATCGTGGCGCGCCGCGACCGGATCAGCCCGGCCCTGAGCCTGCGGATACGGCTCGACCCGACCTCGCCTGCCTGATTTGCCCTGAAACCCTCGGTCCCATGGCCCTGAATACCCTGCTCGACGTCCCGGCTCCAGCCAAGCTCAACCTGTTCCTGCACGTCACTGGCCGGCGCCCTGACGGCTATCACCTGCTGCAATCAGCCTTCGTGCTGATCGACTGGTGCGACACGCTGCACTTTGAGCGCAATGACTCCGGTCGCATCCAGCGCACCGATCTGAACCCGGGGCCCGAGCCACTGCCGGCCGACGACCTGAGCGTGCGCGCGGCCCGACTGCTGCAACAGGCCAGTGGCACAACCTACGGCGTCGACATCTCGCTGGACAAGCAAGTGCCCTGGGGAGCCGGGCTAGGCGGCGGCAGCTCCGATGCAGCCACAACCTTGCTCGCGCTCAACCGACTCTGGGGGCTGAACTGGTCGCGCCCGCGTCTGCTGGAGCTCGGCTTGCGGCTTGGCGCCGATGTGCCTTTTTTCATTGGCGGCCGTAATGCCTGGGTCGAAGGGGTGGGAGAACAGCTGACCCCGCTGCCCGAACCGACGAACCTGCCCTGGGCTGACCGGCGCTACGCTGTCCTCAAACCGGAACACGCCATTGCGACCGCAAAGATTTTTGGCGACCCCCTCTTGCCAAGGTCAACCGAGCGCACTACAATGGCAGTCTTTCTTGAGCAGCAGAAAGATTTCGGAACAAACGATCTGCAGCGCAGCGCCGAACAGCACTGCCCGCAAGTCACCGAAGCTCTTCAGCGCTTAAGCACGGTCTTCGGATCGTCCCGCATGAGCGGCTCAGGAAGTGCAGTTTTTTCGTCTGTCAGCGATATTTCAGGTGACCCCGGCAAGCTCTTGGCGACCTTGCCGCAAGGTTGGAAGTATCGAGTCTGTCAGGGCATGGCGCAGCATCCCTTGCTGAACTGGGCCGTTGACAGCGACGCTGATTAAAGGGAGCTTTCGAGCTTCCTGTGTAGGGGAGTCGCCAAGTTGGTCAAGGCATCGGATTTTGATTCCGACATGCGAGGGTTCGAGTCCTTCCTCCCCTGCCAAATCATTTTCGTTGAACGTAGTACCTCAGACGCCTGCCGGAAACGGTGGGCGTTTGTCCTTCAGGGGATCCTCCCCGTCTGATCCGGGATCGACAGCATGCTCGCCGACACCGTCCTCTTCACTGGCAACGCCAACCCCGCCCTCGCCCGCGAAATCGCCGACGATCTAAAGATCGATCTCGGGCGTGCCTCGGTCGGCCGTTTCTCGGACGGTGAAGTCACCATCGAGATTCAGCAGAACGTCCGCACCCGCGACGTCTTTGTCGTTCAGTCGACCTGTGCACCGACCAACGACAGCCTGATGGAACTGCTGTTCATGGTCGATGCCTTGAAGCGCGCTTCGGCCCGTCGCATCACCGCCGTCATTCCGTATTTCGGCTACGCCCGCCAAGACCGCCGTCCGCGCTCGACCCGCGTGCCGATCAGCGCTCGCGTGGTGGCCAACATGCTCGAAGCCGCCGGCGTCAATCGCGTGCTGACCATGGATCTGCACGCCGACCAGATCCAGGGCTTCTTCGATATTCCGGTCGACAACATCTACGCCAGCCCGGTGCTGCTGTCGGATCTGCAGCGCAAGCGCTACGAGGATCTGGTGGTTGTGTCGCCGGACGTCGGTGGCGTGGTGCGCGCCCGCGCCCTGGCCAAGCAACTCGGTTGCGATCTGGCCATCATCGACAAGCGCCGTCCCAAGGCCAATGTCTCAGAAGTGATGCACGTCATCGGCGAGATCGAAGGCCGTAACTGCGTGGTCATGGACGACATGATCGATACCGCAGGCACGCTGGTGAAGGCCGCCGAAGTGCTCAAGAGCCGCGGCGCCAAGAGTGTGTTTGCCTACTGCACGCACCCGGTGTTCTCCGGTCCGGCGATCGAGCGCATCAAGAACTCGCAGCTCGACGAAGTGGTGATCACCAACACGATCCCGCTGGCCCCGGCCGCTGCCGAAACCCCGAAGATCCGCCAACTGTCGGTGGCCTTCCTGTTTGCCGAAACGATCCGTCGCATCTCCGACGGCGAATCGGTGACCTCCCTGTTCTCGGAACAGAACAACAACTTCTGATCCGTTCTCCCGACCGCCTCCCAAGGGCGGTCTTTTTACGGTGCCTGGTCGCGGGCACCTTCCACTTCATCTGGAAAACACCATGAAATTCGTCGCATTCGCGCGTGATCTGCAGGGGACCGGAGCGAGCCGCCGCCTGCGTACCGCTGGCAAGGTTCCCGGCATCGTTTACGGCGCCGGCACCCCGGCCGTCATCGAACTGGACCACAACGCCCTGTTCCACGCCCTGAAGAAGGAAGCCTTCCACTCGTCGATCCTCGAGATGGAACTCGGCGGTCAAGTCGAGCGCGTTCTGCTGCGTGCCGTGCAATACCACCCCTGGAAGCAGCAGATCCTGCACGTCGACTTCCAGCGCGTCGATGCCACCACCCGCATCCAGAAGAAGGTGCCGCTGCACTTCATCAACGAAGCCGAATCCCCGGCCGTCAAGCTGGAAAACTGCGTCATCAACCACATCATTTCCGAACTGGAAATCGAATGCCTGGCTGAGAAGCTGCCTGAGTTCCTGACGGTTGATCTGGGCGGCCTGCACAAGGCGCACAGCCTGCACGTCGAAGACATCAAGCTCGACGCCGGCATCAAGGTTGTGACCCACGGTCGCAAGAACCCGGCTGTGGCCACCGCCATCGAGCAAGTGGAAGAAGTGATCGCCGCGCCGGTCGCCGCTGCTGCTCCGGCCAAGGGCAAGGGCAAGGGCAAGAAGTAATTCCACTTCTGGCGCCAAGTCTCGAAACGGCCTGCCCTCGCAGGCCGTTTTTGTTTTCAGCCGCGCACGCTCCATCTACGCACTCTCTGATCGACGACGCCATGATCCGTCTCCTCGTCGGCCTCGGCAATCCGGGCCCCAGCTACGAAGCCACCCGTCATAACGCCGGTTTCTGGTGGATCGACGCCGTCGCCCGGCAGTGGCGCGTCAGCCTTCAGCCGGAAAAAGGGTTTCACGGTCTGGTGGCCCGCGCCAATCTGCCCCAGGGCCCGGTCTGGCTGCTGGAGCCGATGACCTTCATGAATCTCTCGGGGCAGGCGGTCTCGGCGCTGGCGCGCTTCTACAAGATCGCGCCAGAGGAAATTCTGGTCGCCCATG
>DALYHR010000095.1:0-7514 GCA_031970775.1 Burkholderiaceae bacterium
AGCGCGACATGACCGTCGCGCGCTTTGCCCCGCACCATCAGCCTGCCTTGCCGGCGGCCTTTGCCCCGCACACGCACAGCGAACCGGGCCGGGCCCGCGAAGCGCTGGTGATCGGCGCCGGGCTGGCCGGCTGCGCGGCCGCTCGGGCGCTGGCCCGACAGGGTCTGGCGGTGACAGTGCTCGACCGCCACTCCACCCCGGCCGCCGAGACCTCCGGCAATGCCGGCGGGCTGATGCACCCGATTTTCAATGCGCCCGACAGCCTGCATTCGCGCTGGTTCCGGGCGGCCGCGCTGTACACCCGGCAGGTCGTCGCCCCCTGGCTGAGCGAAGGTCGGCTGGAGGGTCAACTCGATGGCCTGCTGCGGCTGGAAGCCCGGCTTGAAGGGGCGGAAGCGCGCCGCCGACTCGACCGCGTCGGACTGCCCGCCGAGGTGGTCGACTGGGTCGAGGCCGATCAGGCCCGACAGCTCACCGGCATCTGCCACAGCACCGGCGGCTGGTGGTTTGCGGGCGGCGGCTGGCTGTCGCCGGCCGGGCTATGCCGCGTACTGCTCGAAGAGGCGCACTGCATCGCAGGGGGTCGCGGCTTCGTCGGGCAAGCGCAGGTCGCACGCGTCGAGCGAATCACGACGGACACTGGCGTGGCCTGGTGTGCTTTCGATATCGCTGGCCGCGAACTGGGCCGGGCGCCGATCCTGGTGCTGGCCGGCGCAGGCAGCATCCCTGCCCTGATGCCCGACGGACTGACTCTGCCGCCGCTGTCGAGCCAGCGGGGCCAAACCACCGTCCTGAGCGCCGCACAACGCATCGAAGCCGAACGACCTCTGCGGCCCGTTTCCGGCCAGGGCTACGGCTTGAGTTTGCCGGACGGCCGACTGCTGATCGGTGCTACCAGTCAGGACGACGACCCGGACGACACCCTGCGCCTCACGGATCAGCAGATCAATCTGGCGCGGGCCCGCGAGCTGGGGCTGACGCTGCCCGAGTCGCTCGATCACGTTGCGCTCGATGGTCGGGTCGGCTGGCGGTTGCGCACCGCCAACCGTCTGCCGCGGGTCGGCCCGCCGGTTGACCCGCGAGCGCTGGCCGAAGCGCGGCTCGACGGTGCCCGGCTCGATGCCCCGCGCCTGCTGCCGCGCTGTCATGACGAACACGGCGGTCTGTACCTGCTGACCGGGCTGGCCTCGCGCGGCCTGACCAGCGCCTTGCTGGCCGGGGAGCTGCTGGCTGCCTGGGCCACCGGCGCCCCGTTTGCCGTCAGCGCCGATCTGCGCGACGCGCTGGACCCGGCGCGCTAGCGACCACTCCGATCGGTGTGCTGATCCAGCACGCCGAGGATCTCGGAGTGAAATTCGCGCCGGTACAGCACGGCGATCACGCTGGCGGTGCCGACCATCATCGCCAGCGGCGACATGAACCACAGCATCGCCGCAAAGCTCAGATAGATCGCCCGCAGCCCGTCGTTGAAGGTCTCGGCCGCCAGGCCCATCACATGGCCGGCGCGCTCGGCGTAGGCCTGCCGCGCGGCTTCATCCTCGCGAAACACCTCGGCGGCAGGCGCAGCACCGATCAGCAGTGCGCCAAAGCTGTATTGCCGCATCGACCAGGTAAAGCGGAAGAAGGCGTGCACATACAGCCCCGTCAGCAGCAACAGCTTCAGATCGAACAGCCCGACCGAGGTCGGCGCTGCGAAGGGCAGACTGCGCACCAGAGCACCGGTCGCCGCGCCGGTCTTGTCGGCCCCGAGCGCTGCGACCAGACCGCCGATCAGAAAGATCGTGGTTGATGCGAAAAAGCTCGGACTCGACGCCATCGCCTGCGACACCGCGCCGTCGAGGATGCGCACTTCGCGCAGCGTGGTCTGCAACATCCAGGCATGACGGATGCGGTTGGTGGTGGCCAGCACCGACACCCGCCGCTGCGACAGCCAGCGCGCAAAGTTCACATAGCCGATCCACCCGCCGAAAAACAGCCCCAGCGCCAGCTCATCGGCGGGCTGCAGCAGCGCCAGGGCGCTTAGCAGTTCCATGACATCAGTCCTTGCTCTTCACCCATCTCGGCGCAAAGCGCCCCACCTGCCGAGCGTAGTCGGCATAGCCGGGGTGGGACTCGGCCATCGCTCTCTCCTCGACCCCCGCCTTGACCCGCAGCACCGCGTACAGCAGGCCCAGCGTTGCCAGCGCCAGCCCGAGCCGGCTGGCCATCATCACCGCACCGAGACCACACAGCAGCAGCGCGCTGTACATCGGGTGACGCACCCAACGGTAGGGGCCGCCCAGAATCAGCCGCCCACCCTCAAGCGGCAGAGGCCGGATATTGAAGTTGCCCGGCCGGTTCACGGCAAGGGCCCACAGCCCCAGGGCCAGGCCTGCCACCACGGCCGCGAAGGCCAGCCCGGAGAGCGGCCGCCGCATCAAACCCTGCATCGCCAGCAACCCCAACACCGCCAGCAGGCCGAATTGGAGTGCGACCAGGACGGGACCAACTTGCCGGGCCACCCGGCGGGCCCGAGCGCTTTGAGTCGTTTCGGTCTCCATCACACCCCCTCGTCACCGATCAGGCTACGGGCCTGATCCTCGGGCAGCGCTTCGACGTTGCGCAACTGCCGGGCCATCGCCCGGGTGCGCACCTCGGCGGATTCGATGGTGTTGCTCGCCTCCTGCAACTTCTTGCGGGTCTTTTCCAGCACATCGCCGAACTTGCCAAATTCCGTCTTGACTGCGCCGAGCACCTGCCAGACTTCAGCACTGCGCTTTTCCAGCGCCAGGGTGCGAAAGCCCATCTGCAGGCTGTTGAGCATCGCCAGCAGCGTGGTCGGCCCGGCCAGCGTGACGCGGTGCTGGCGTTGCAGCGCCTCGCTCAGGCCCGGCCGGCGCAGCAACTCGGCATACAGCCCTTCGGTCGGCACGAACAGGATGGCGAAATCGGTGGTGTGCGGCGGGGCGACGTACTTGGCGGCGATACGGCGGGCCTCGTCGCGGATTCGGCTTTCCAGCGCACGGGCCGCCGACTCGGCGGCTTCCCGGTCAGCGCGGTCCTGCGCATCGAGCAGCCGTTCGTAGTCCTCGCGCGGAAACTTGGCATCGATCGGCAGCCACAGGCCCTCGGTGGCCTCCGAGGCGGTACCCACCCCGCTGCCACTGCGTCCGGGCAAGCGGATCGCGAACTCGACCCGTTCACTGCTGCCCGGCACGGTGGCGACGTTGACACCGTACTGCTCCGGGGTGAAGACCTGCTCCAGCAGCGCGGCCAGTTGCACCTCGCCGAAGATGCCGCGCGTTTTCACGTTGGTCAGCATGCGGCGCAGATCGCCGACGCCCTGCGCCAGCTGCTGCATCTCGCCTAAACCCCGGTGTACCTGATCGAGCCGCTCGGCTACCTGCCGGAAACTCTCACCCAGCCGCTGCTCCAGCGTGGCATGCAGTTTCTCGTCGACAGTCAGCCGCATCTGTTCGAGCTTGCGCTCGTTGTCGGCCTGCATCGCACCCAGGCGCTGCTCCACGCCCTGTTGCAGATGGCTCAGCCGCAACTCGACACCCTGCTGCACGGCCCCGAGCCGCTGCTCCAGCATCTGCCGCAGCTCGCCTAGACGACGATCCAGTGCTTCGGCCGAGCCGCGGGCCTGCTCGGTCTGTTGCGTACCGAAGCGGGCCAGCGCTTCGGAGAGCTCCTGACGATTGGCTCGGGCCTGAGCGCCGACTTCGCTGCGCAGATCGCGCTCCAGCCGGCCGACATCCTCGCGCCAGGACCCCACCAAGGCATCGGCCAGCCGATCCAGCGCTGCTGCAGCCTCAGCCGACTCGGGGCCGGAGGCGGCCTTGCGCCACAGCGCCAGAAGGATGCCCAGATTCAGCAGCGCCAGCGCTGCCAGGGAAAGAAGAAGCCATTCCGTCATGGCGCGCGATTCTGCCTACACCAGGAACGCTTCGCGCGGCTGCGTGACACAGCAGGAGATTTCATGGGCAATTTCACGAAAGTGGAACTTTTCCGAAGGGGTTGTCAGCGTTGTCGCCAGGAGACGTAAGCAGCCTGTGTAACGATCGCTCTCAGGTGTTGCGTATGGACATGCATCGATCACTTTTACAAGCCGCGATGGCGGCAGCTCTGGCTCTCCTCACCGCCGGGGCCCCGGCAGGTCCCCGCCCCCAGACTCAGGCTCATGCCGGCGGTGCGCCGCGGCATGCATCGACCGCCTCGGAACCTGCGCAGGCTGCATCAGCGGCCGGGTTGACGGTGCATCGCAGCACCCTGCGCGAACTCGGTGCCAACGGCACGATCGAGCTGCGCGGGCTTGAGGACAACCTGCAGTTTCCGCTCAGCGTCCGCCTGGACGAGTCGGTAGTCTCGGCCCGGCTGAATCTGATCTACACCCTGTCGCCCGGGCTGATCCCGGAGCTATCGCATCTGAAGGTGTTGGTCAATGACGAGGTTCTGGCCACGCTGGCGCTGCCGCGCGACAAGCTCGGACAGCCCCAACAGGTCAGCATTGATCTCGATCCGCGCGTCTTTACCGAGTACGCCAAGCTGCGTATTCAGTTCATCGGCCACTACAGCCCCGACTGCGAGTTCCCGCAGCACAGCACGCTATGGGCCAATCTCAGCCCGGACAGTGCGCTTGAGATGCGGACCCGTCTGCTGCCGCTGCGCAACGACCTGTCATTGCTGCCGGCCCCTTGGCTGGACCCGCGCGATAGCCGCCCGATCGAAGTGCCCTTCGTCCTGGGCTCACTGAGCCGGCCGGAACTGTGGCGAGAGGCGGCCGTGCTGGCGAGCTGGTTCGGGGCGCGAGCGGATTACCGCAGCGCCCGCTTCCCGGTCAGCGTCACAACGCTGCCAAATCGACATGGGGTCGTGCTCGCGATCAACGGCGACCACTTCGACGGTCTGACGCTGCCCGACGTCCAGCACCCGACCCTGTCGGTGATCGCCCACCCGCGGGATGCCCGCATCAAGCTGCTGCTGATCCAGGGCCGCGATGCCAACCAGCTGCGCACCGCCGTGCAAGCCCTGGTGCTGGATCAGGTCGTGTTGACCGGTGAGCGCGTCGAAGTCGGCGAGGTTCGGCTTCCGTTGCCCAGAAAGCCCCATGACAGCCCGCGCCTGACCCCCACCGGACGACTCGTTCGGTTGGGCGAACTGATGCGGCCCGGGCAGTCGCTGCAGGTCGGTGGTCTGATGCGCGAACCGATCCGCGTCCCGCTCAATTTGCCCGGCGACCTGTTCATCTGGGAACACCAGGGCCTGCCGGTGGACCTGCGCTTCCGCTACACCCCGGCGCGTGAGCCCGGCGAAGCCCAGCTGCGAGTTCAGGTCGATGACAAGCTGGTACAGAGCTTTGGTCTGCAGATTGCAGCTCGAGATTCCGAGTCGCAAAGCCTGAATGCCTCGACCCAGGCCGGCTCACTGCTGGGGCGCGCCACGGTGATGGATCAGCGCAACTCGGTGATTCCGCCGTACCTGATGCCGTCGAGCCAGGAGTTGCGCGTGCATTTCGACATGCCGCCCCGCGACGAAGGCAAGTGCCGCAGCAACGGGCTGGTCGGTGGGGTTGGCAGTCTCGACCCGGACTCGACCCTGGATCTCAGCCGGGTCGCTCATTTCGCCACCCTGCCCGACCTGCAGCGCTTCGCGCGTCGCGGATTCCCCTTCACTCGCTACGGCGATCTGAGCGAGACGGCCCTGGTCCTGCCCGATCAGCCCGATGCTCCGGTGCTGTCGGCTGCCCTGGCACTGGCCGGCCGACTCGGCACCTTGACAGGCCTGCCTGCGATTCGCATCAATGCCCTGCCTGTTTCAAAGGTGGCCGAAGCCCGCGAGACCGACTTGCTGATGCTGACGACCGGCGCCGGCCCTGCCCTGCCCGAGGGCTGGATCCCGCATCTACCGGTTCGCCTGGATGGTCAGAACCGCAACAGCCTGGGTCTGGATTTCGACCTGCCGTCCGGCCGCCAGAATCTCTCCGGGCAGGCTCAGGCAGCTGACCCGAAAGGCGCTCACACCGAGACCCGAACCGATGGTGCTCTGGCGGTGTGGATGGGGTTCGAGTCGCCCCTGATGTCGCAGCGCTCCGTCGTGCTGCTGCATGCCACCACCCCCAGCATCCTGCTGGCTGCAGCCGAACACTGGCTCGACCCGGCCATGCGCGATCAGATGCAGGGCGACGTCGTGGTGCTGCGCGATGTGACGGTGCACGACGGCGCTGTCGAGTCCTTCCGGACCGGATCGGTCTACACCGTGGGTTCGCTGCCGTTTTGGCAGCGGATCTGGTTCGAACTACACAGCCGACCGTGGCTGCTGATCCTGCTGGGCGTGCTGCTCAGCGGGCTGGCAGCGCTGGCGCTGTTCGGACGGCTGCGGCGGCAGGCGCGGCAGCGGCTGCAGTCGTGAAGCGGCGTCGCGGCTTTCGGACGGCCTCAGCAGGCCTGATGACGGCCTGCACCCTGCTGGCCAGTGGCCCTGCAGCGTCTGCAGCCGTCTCCCCTCCCGCGCTGCGGCACTGCGCCGCCCCCTGGGGCGCCTGGAGCAGCTTTCATACGCCGTTGCTGGCCGAGTCGGGGCGGGTGATCGACCGCAGCCGCCCCGATCACCGCACCGTTTCGGAGGCCCAGGCCTACGCCCTGTTCTTCGCCCTGGTGGCCAATGATCCCCAGCGATTCGACGCCATCCTGCGCTGGACCACCAACAACCTGGCTCAGGGCGCCCTGGAGCGCCACCTGCCGGCCTGGCTGTGGGGGCTCAGCGGCGACAGCCAATGGACCGTGGTCGACCCGAACCCCGCCTCGGACGCCGACCTGTGGCTGAGCTACACCCTGGCGCAGGCCGGCCGGCTGTGGAAGCGCGAGTCCTACTTTGAAATTGGGCAACAGCTCGGGCAGCAGATCCTCGACCGCGAAACCGCTCGATTGAGCGAGAGGCATCTGGCGCTGCTGCCCGGACCGAAAGGCTTCGAGCCGGCGCCAGGGGTGTTCCGGCTCAACCCGAGCTATCTGCCGCTGCCCCTGCTGCGCTGGCTGAGCGGCCCGGAAGCCTTCGCTGAGCAGCGGCCCGCCTGGCAACGGGTGCTCGACCACTCGCTCGAGTTGCTCGATCGAAGTGCCCCGCAGGGGCTGGCCCCTGAATGGGTTGAACTGGGCCGCGGCGGCGCGCTGCAGATCGACGAGTCGCCCCCGGACCCGCTACAGCGTTTCAACGCCATCCGGGTCTACCTCTGGATCGGGCTGACCTCGGCCCAGGACCCGCAGCGCACCCCCTTGTTGCGCCGCTACCGGCCGATCCTCGACCGCCTCCAGTGCCTCGCCGGGCCGGTGGGCCGCCCTGCTACCTTTTACCGTCGCCGCAGGGGATGAGTCGCTGTCGACCCTGCTGCGGGACCGTCTCACAGCCATGCCGGTGGAACCGCTGGCCTATTACGACCAGGCGCTGACCCTGTTCGCTTTCGGCTTTCTGGACGGCCGCTTTGCCTTCGATCGCGACGGCCGTCTGCTGACCTGCTGGGCCCGACCATGAGCGCC
>DALYHR010000096.1:0-7499 GCA_031970775.1 Burkholderiaceae bacterium
GGGTCGCACGCAGCGCCTGCGCCAGATGGGCGCCGCGTTGCAGGATTGCCAATCCATCCAGCCCCTCCAGGGCGATGCGCTCGAAGCGCCCGGCGTCGAAACCCGGGTGCACGAGTTGCAGATTGCCCGCCAGACAGCGCACCGCCTCCGGCCCGAGCAGATCGGCCAGTGAACTGCCCTTCTGAATCGAGCGGGGGGCGTCGGGAAGGCGGAGCAAGGTCTTCATGGCGTCTTCCCTGGCCGGGAGGTCCGTGACGGGCGGGGAGGGCGGGGTTTGCGAGGTTTGGGCTCAGGCAGAGCCTGGGCGGTCAGGCGGATCAGGGTCGAGACCCACGCGCGGTCGTCGAGGGCCTCGTCGATGCGCAGCCAGTCCTTGGCGCCGGGAAAGGGCGCGGCCGGCGTCGCTTGGCCGGCGCTGTAGTGCTGTCCGGCCGGGGTCGATTTGACGTAGAGCCGGTTGTCGCACAGCAGGGCCACCACCTTGGCACCGCTGTAGAGCGCGTATTCGCCGAACATCCGGCGCGACGACACAGGCCCGCCGGCCAGCATCGGGTCGATCTGATCGAGCACGTAGGCGAGAAAGTCGGGGTCGGAGGCCATAGCGCGCCTATCTTGCCCTACTACCATCACCGCCCATGACGACAGAGCACACCTCACCGCAGCAGGCCCCGATTGGCGGGTCCGATGACCGATCCGAACGCTTTGCCCGCGGGCAGGCGACGCTGGCGAGCATTCACGGCCATGTTGGTCAGGGCGTGATGGCCCGGCTGCAGGACATCGCCCCGGATTTCGCCCGCATGATCATCGAGTTTCCCTACGGCGATCTGTACTCGCGCGGCGTGCTCAGCCCCCGCGAGCGCCAGATCGCCACCATCGCCTCGCTGATCACCCAGGGCAACGCCCCGACCGAACTCAAGGCCCATCTGCAAGGGGCGCTCAACGTCGGCTGCAGCCGTCAGGACGTGGTCGAGGTGATCATGCAGATGGCGGTGTACGCCGGCTTTCCCGCGGCACTCAACGCGATGTTCGTGGCGCAGGGGCTGTTTGAGGAGCTGGATGCACGTGACGAAGCCGACCCGACTGATCACGCCTGAGTCCACAGGAACTATTTCGGGCACTTGGGATCAAAAATGTAACTCTTGGTTTCATGGTAAACCATGACATGACATCCGTTTGCTTCTTGGTTACTATAAAAACACATTGATACAAGTTGGTGCTGACAGAACTTGCCAGCAAAAGACTGATCCGGGGCTTGAAGGCGAGGCTTGTCATGCGGAACTTGAACCGGTTTTGGCTTGGATTTCTACGGCTCACTCTGTTGGTGGTGAGCTTGTCGATGGTGGGTGGTTGTGCTGACTTGAGCGAGGTGCGCACTTTCGCGACGGAGGCGGCAACTCTGCCGGACGAATTTGGCGCAATGGGCCAGGTGTTTCAGGAGACCTGGAATCGACAAGAGCCCTACCTGTTTGGTGATGCACGAAAACTGGCTGCTGAAAACCACAAAAAGCGGCAGGCCATTGCAGCGGATCTGGATCTTCTTCGGTCCATGGTCGATCGGTATCTGCGGTCGCTGGCGGATCTGGCTGGGGAAAGTCGATTCGACAGATCACATCAGCTTGAGGAACTTCCCAGGGGAATGCTGGCCCATCCTCAGTTCGGTTTGGACGAACGGCATGCACAAGCCTACGGACAGGTCGGAAACGTGCTGGCTCGATGGACTGCCGAAACTGTTCAACAGGTTACGGTGAAGGATCTGGTGATTGCATCGGACGCTCCCCTGCAGCTCTTGCTGGACGCAATGGACTCATTGCTCCGAGTCTTCGTTAAAGCTCACGATGAGGAGCGAAAGCAGGTATTGGGCCTATTCGAGTCTGAGTTGCCTTTTGCAGAGGAGCGTCATGATCGGTTGCTCGTTGCATTGGGTCGTGCCAAGCGCCAAAGCCTGGAGCGTGCCTACCTTCAGACCGATTTACGGCTTCAGCGAACCGCAGCCTTGGTCCGAAGCGTCAGCACTGGGCATACGGTACTGGCTCGCGAAGCGGACAGATTGTCGGTGCAGGAAGTTCGTCTTGCGCTCTCGGCCATTTCACGTGATATCCGCGAGATCCGTTCGACCATGAGTCGTTTCCAGCTGAAAGGTTCGTGATCAGTCACGGCTCCGCTTCGACGTTGCCGACAAATTTTGTGTGTGTACCCTGGGAGGTTCAAATGTCTCTTGAACACCGAGCTTGGATCGAAGCTCTGGCCGATTCACTGACTGAATGTGCCGATGCATATCGAGATCGGCTGCAACTTGGCATTCGTCAGGGTGAACTGGATCAGGATCACGCCAGAGTTTGTTTTGACGACGAGATGCTGTTGAGGGAACGAGCCTCCGGCCTATATGCCGATGCGGCGTCACTAATTATTCAGGAAATAGATGCAGGGCATTCTGAGTTAATCAGACTGTTAAAACAGGCGTCAGAACGACTCAGGGCTGTGCAGCGTGTGGTCGATATCGGGTCATTAATAGGAGATTTGCTCACGCTCGCAACAGGGGTTGCAGCAGCAAACCCCGGCTCGGTCATCGTTGCGTTGGGACAAATTCGCAGCCAGCTGGCCGATTTGTCAACCACAAATCAGTCGGCATAAACCAGAGGAGGTTGTCATGTCGTGCCACCCTACTTGTCAAAACATTGAGCACGTTGTCGTGCTGATGATGGAGAACCGATCCTTTGACCATCTGCTGGGTGATTTCAAGGGAATTGACGCCAGTTGTGATGGTGTCGATCCCAACAAATCCAGGGAACTGGGGCCGAATGATCTTGACCTCTGGTTGCCAAATCGACTGCCATTCGACCCGGGGCATGAATTCGAGAATGTGAAGCGCCAACTCGGAGGAAATCTGGCTCAACCGAGCATGACTGGATTTGAACAGGATGTTCTGTGCAGCTTTGCGGGGCGTGATGAATATAGCGCGCATCTGCAGAAGATGACGAAATCCGTCATGAGTTACGTTCCCTTCGGCAAGAGCCCTGCGCAGGATCTATTGCCCGGAATTCAGGGTCTGGCTCGGAATTTTGTGGTTTGCGATCGCTGGTTTTCATCGATGCCAGGTCCAACCTGGCCCAACAGATTCTTTGCACTAATGGGTAGCGCTCATGGTCGGGTGAAGATGCCTGACAACTGGACCGATATACCGGAGGCGCTGGAGACTTTTTGTGCACAGATCTGCAAGCACAGTATTTTTTCGTTGATGGATCAAGCAGGGCTGGAGGCGCGTGTCTATTCTGACTGTGCGCTTCCGTTGTCGCTGATGGCCAAGGGTTGTGGGAAACCCGGTTCGATTAATGAGTTTGAGGAGGATGTTTCTGCGGATAGATTGCCCGCATTCAGCTGGATTGAGCCAGATTATTCGTATCAGGGCAGTGACGGAAATTCTCAGCATCCCCCGGAGCACCTGGCTTACGGTGATGCGTTCATCAGCCGTATTTTCAATCGAATTGCTACCTGCAAGCAGGTCTGGGAAAAGACGCTATTCGTGCTTTTATATGACGAGCATGGGGGCTTTTATGACCATGTTCCTCCTCCTGCTTGTGTGGCTCCGGATTCCATCCCGGCTGATGTTAATTTTGATTTCACCCGGCTTGGCGTACGTGTTCCCGCTATTTTGGCTTCCCCCTGGCTTGAACAACGTGTCGACAAGACGGATTTCTATGATCACACCAGTCTTTTGGCCTTTGTCTGCGACCGATTTGGGCTGGATCGGGCCAGACTTGGAAAGCGTGTTCAGGCTGCCCGGCATTTTGGGGAATCGAGTTCAAAAAACTGGTGCGATCAAAAGCGAGATTTATCTGACAAACTGCCGTTGAGAGTGGCCGTTCAACCCGGCCGATCTCGGGATTTCACTCGGGGTTATGAAACCGGGCTGGCGACTGAAAGTCGCCGACTTATTGAGGGACTGCATGCTTATATGGGGGGCGTAGCGCCTGCGACCTTAAGTGCCTGGAGCCCCGGTGCTTCCGAGCCCGGGCAGAGTCGGCGAAGTCTGGGGGGACTAGTGGATCTTGCGGACTCTGTACGTTACAGGTTGCAGCCAGGGAAACCATTTTTGGGAACCGATTTGAACGCGTCAGCCCCGTTGCGTTTACTGTGTTTGCACGGTGTGGGTCACGGGGATGCGGCTGATTTGCCTGACGCTGTTGCGCCCCTTTGGTCATCGGACCCGCAATGGCGGAAAAAGTGGGCTCAGACGATTCGGTGCCAGCTGATCGAGCGAGGATTGCCGGAGGACCATCCCGTCGAGTTTGAATGGCTCAGATATGACGATCTTTTTGGCGATGGGCCGGATCTGTTGCAGATTTTGCATGGGTTGGCTTCATTGCTCGTAGCCGACAAAGGTGAGGAACTGACCGACAGAGCCCTGATACCGCCTATCGGAGACGTGCTGCGCTGGACTGTCGGCATGGTCGTGCAGTGGCTTGCAGATCGGGATGATCTGCGACAGAAACTATCCGATCGAGTGATTGAGGGGTTGCGTCGATTCCGGCCCCACCTGATCCTGGGCCACAGCCTTGGAAGCATGATTGCCTACGACGCCCTACGCCGAGTTCTGGTTGCTTCGGAACGGTCCGGGGACACCGCAGATCTTGAGTTGCTGGAACAGGCAGCTTTTGTCAGTTTTGGCTCCCAGATTGCGCATCCCGTGGTCGTGAGGGAGGGCTGGGGTGGTTCCCTGCAGCCGCTACAACGATCTGACGGGCGAGGTATTGCAGCCTGGTTCCATCTGTACAACCCGCATGACCGGGTCTATACCCGACCCATATCGACAAAAGATCAACACCGAGTCGATGTTCTGACCGATTTCGAGATACCGCTGCAGAACGATCTTTTCGATCTCGATCATGACGGGCAGTGCTACCTCGGTCACGAGCGTACCTCACCGACTTTGTGGTCCTATCTGATGGCGCGATACCGAGGTCGCCCAGCGGTGCTGCGGCATTGGGGTTCGCTGCCTGAAGATCGTGGGATTACGACGCAACACTCTGCGGTGCGCCCCGTCCGTCCGAGTCGCCGACGTGCCCTGCTGATTGGTATTGATCACTACCCGGACAGTTCGATGCGTCTTGAGGGATGTCTCAACGATGTTTATTTGATGAGTCAAATCCTTCAGGAAGGGGGATTCGATGGTTCTGAGATCAGGCTGTTGCTGGATCAACGGGCTACTGCAGCAGCGATGGCTGAGCGGCTTGAATGGCTGGTAGACGGTGCTCGGCCGGGTGATGAACGTGTGCTGTTCTATGCCGGACACGGTGCACAGATTCCTTCTTCTAGTCCGACTGCGCTGGAGCCAGACCGTTTAAATGAAACTCTGGTTCCGGTGGATTTCGATTGGGATGATCCGTCAACCCATTTCACGGACAAGCAATTCCATCGCTACTACAGTCACCTGCCCTTCAAAACTGCCGTTGGCGATGATGCGATACACGGTGGCGCCGAGCCTGGGGTTCATCTGGTCGCAATTTTTGATTGCTGCCACGCTGCCGGAATGACCCGGGGTAGCGGTGGGCGTGCCCGCGGCATCAGCCCCCCGGCAGATATCCGGCACCGCAATTTGAATTGGGATGCCCGTTCAGCGGTATGGGAGGAGCGTGGTCCTTATCCGGCGGCGCTACTTCACCCCCGGGTCGGTACACCCGATGCAAGTCGCCAATGGGGTCAGGCACGTGATCTGAGGTGCTTTGACAAGGGTCGTTATCACTCCCTGCGTGAGACGCTTGGGCACGGGGGGCCCTTTCAGCCACTGCTGATTCATGGCGCCGGTGAAAGCCAGTTGGCTCACGAGGTCGTTCAAGGTGCGCAGTCTCATGGGGCTTTTACCTGGGCACTGGCAGAGGAAATTCGTCGTCAACGCCGGACTGCGCGTTCGCGTAAGGAGCGAAGTGCTGAAGAATTGATTCAGGCTGTCGCCAAGGCGTTTCGAAGTCGGGGTATGGATCAGACGCCGACGGTGGTTGGACCTGAAGCGTTGCGTCGAGCGCCACTGAGTTGGGTCAGTGGATCAATCCGATAAGCGAGGAGTATGGTTATGGCACTCAGGGATATTCCGCCCCAGGCATTGAGCCTAGTCAAGAAATTTGAAGGAATTGCCGATGGCGATCCTTCGACGGTCAATCTGGACCCTTACGCTGATCCGGTTGGTATCTGGACCATTGGTTGGGGGCATGCGATTCGTGCTCGCACTGGTTCTGGATTTGTACGGGGTGAATCCCAGCGCGATCTGGCCAGAAGTCTTTATCCGGGTGGAATCACCTTGCAACAAGCTGAGGCTTTGCTGCATGCCGATTTGCTGGATACGGCGCGGGATGTTCTGTCGTTGGTTCAGGTTGAGATCAACGACAACGAATATTCGGCGCTGCTGAGTTTTACCTTTAATCTCGGTGCTGCAAATCTTGGTAAGTCAACCCTGCTGAAAAAACTCAATGCCGGAGATCGCCAAGGCGCTGCGGATCAGTTTCCGCTCTGGAATCGATCAGGAAACGTTGTTCTCGAAGGGTTGACGAGGCGGCGGATTGCGGAAAAAATCATCTTTACTTCTTGAGGAGGCACCATGAGTGATTCATCCAATCAGACTGCGGAGAAGGATTTTTTTGGGATTTTCAATCAAATTAAAAAAAATCCGGCCTCTTTTTCTATGTGGGTTGCACTTGTTTTGATATTGTCTTTCCTTGCTTATGTTATGTATGCAATCCCTTCATTGGGTGCGCGGGGTTCGAAAGAGTCGTCTGCTTGTCTGGAGTTGGACAAAAAACATAAAACTGATGATTATTTTGAGAAATGCAAAAAAAATAATAAAGTTGATGATAAGGTGTGTTTTGTTGTTGGTGAGGTAATATATGATCATAATAGTTTTACGGAAAGGGCAAGAAATTTTAGGGATTCTGTAAGGGAGGTGGCGTTATTTTCTTCGAGAATAAATTACATTTTGGTGATTTCTGCTGTTGTATCGGGCGTATTTGTTTCTATCTTGTTTGCCAAAGTGTCGTGGCAGCTTTGGTTGAAAGGTAATGGTCCTGGCCTTCTAGAATCATGGACGGGTCGTTTTCTTGGTACATTGTTTATAGTTGTTGCTGCGGTATCAATTTCTGTGATTAAGTCGCTTGGGTTTAAGGAGAAGTCAGAAAATTTGGTCCAGGTTGTGAATAATATTAATTATGCCCTCAATGAAATGCATGAAAAATATAATTTATGTTCGCCTGGTGATAATTATTTAAAGGTGAATAATGCCAAGAGTGAATGTTTGCCTGACAAATATAGGGAAGTTATTGATAAAGGGGTTAAGGATATAAACAAGCAATTTGTGCGCGCTTATTCAACTATGTCCGATGTTAATCCTGAGGTGCAGCTTCCAAATCCGCCGAATAATACAAACACAGCATCCAAGTAAAAAAGCCAGGGCGATGAACCCTGGCTTTGAAGAGGAGCGTCGCCGGGGACGATCCGGCGGCTCTGGCAGTCAA